>CBFGXV010000621.1:0-2620 GCA_965652755.1 uncultured Chryseosolibacter sp.
TCTCCAACGCCGGTTCAATGCGTTGAATTACGTCTTCCATATTGACGGGCTTGTCATACTGGATAAAGTAGCGGTAATTGATACGGCTACCTTTTTGTTCAAGACCGGTTTGTTCTAAGAAGGCGAGGGGTATATAAACCACAGGGGCAACCGAAGCCGACAACCCTGACTGACCTGGAGCACCGGAGAGGCTGCCTGCTATGGCAAAATTTACGTTTCCAATACGGATGGAGTCCCCGGTTTTAGCATTGTATTGCAGCATCAGGGTTTGATCTACCAGTGCCTGTTGATAATTGCGGAATGATCTGCCGGCCGACACAGGTGAGGTTTCGAAGTCGCCATAAAATGGAAATTCCCCGTCAATAGCGCGAACTGATATCAACCGCGTTCCCCCGGATTTATTAAAATAAATCATTGAAGCAAACCCTCGTTGTTCTGTTCTCCGATCGCCTAACGAGTCAACAAGCGTTCGAATTGATGGAGGAATAGGTTTGCCACTACTCAACTCAAGATCTGCGCCGAGCAGGTTTGCAGCCTGTCTGTCGATCTCTTCCTGCAAAGTATCCGAAAGTGAATTGATAGCCACAAGCGCGCCAATTCCCAGGATGATTGAGGATACGAAAAGCAACAGCCTCGACCTGTTTCTCCGGCTATCACGCCAGGCCATCTTTGCGAGCCACGGAAAGTTTATGCCTTTTTGTTTCATTCTGTTAAAGAGTCTGAAGTCATAGGACAGAAGTCAGGTTCCGTGTTATGACTCGACTGATTTGCTGATATATGATTATTCGCTGGATTCAATAGGAATGGATTAAGCATCAGACGGTTTGAATTCAATGCATTTGGCTTTTTACTTCTGACTTCTGACTTCTGGCTTCCGAATCCACACGGTCATCTGATACAATCCTCCCTCCTTTCAATCGGATGATACGGTTTGTTTTCGAGGCAAGATCAAGATCGTGGGTTACGAGGATGAGCGTTGTGCCTGCCTGTTTATTCAGATCGAAGATCAGGTTGACAATCTTTCCACTGGTCTCTGCATCGAGGTTACCCGTAGGCTCATCCGCAAATAAAATCCGTGGACTATTCGAAAAGGCCCTGGCAAGCGACACACGTTGTTGTTCTCCACCGCTTAGTTGTGCCGGGTAGTGGTGTCCTCTCTCAGCTAATCCGACTTTTTCGAGCAACTCCAGGGAACGGCGCTTTATATTTTTTTCGCCACGCAACTCAAGGGGCACCATCACGTTCTCGAGGGCAGTGAGAGTTGGTAACAACTGGAAGTTTTGAAAAATGAAACCAATATACTGGTTACGGGTTTGGGCTTTTTGATCCTCATTTAAGGATTCAAGCTGGATTCCTTGCAGTTCCACGCTTCCTGAAGTTGCATTATCCAGGCCCGCGCACAAACCAAGCAGGGTTGTCTTTCCACTTCCCGAGGGACCCACAATCGCTACGGTAGAACCAGATTGAATTGAAAAATTGATATTGTCGAGCACCGTAAGTGTGCGGCCTGCACTCTGGTACGTTTTGCTTACATTCTTTACAGCCAGGATGGTGTCCATTCTAAGTAGATTTATTAGCAAGACCTGAATCTGGTTAGCCGATTAGCCGATGTTAATTTGCGAATACCTTCCATGTTAACAGCATTCTTCACTTTGTCACATCAGCACATTAGCGATAAATATAATTACAAACCCTAAACTTTAGACGCCAGACATCAAACTTTACAGCTTAGTTGTGAAAAGTTATCTTTGAACACATGAAGAAGCTTACCCTGTACTTTTCCCTGGTTTGGTTGACGCTGGTGATGTTTTCGTGCAACCAGGAGCAGACAAACGAGACTGTTAAAGACAATGGGAAGAAGGATTCGACCACTGTTGAAATAGTCCGGAAAACGATTGTTTTTTTTGGAAATAGTCTTACCGCCGGTTACGGGCTCGACCCTTCGCAGGCCTTTCCAGCCGTGATCCAGGAAAAGATCGATTCGTCAAAGCTTTTGTATCGCGTTGTAAATGCGGGTGTCAGTGGCGAGACCTCTTCCGGCGGCAATAGCAGGATTGACTGGATACTTGAACAACCGGTGGATGTATTTGTCCTTGAACTAGGCGCAAATGACGGGCTGAGAGGTATTCCGCTTACAGAAACACGTGCAAATCTCCAGGCAATTATTGACAAAGTAAAGGCAAAGTACCCCCAGGCGCGAGTAGTGATCGCTGGTATGCAGATGCCGCCAAACATGGGGCAACAATACACTTCCGAATTCCGAAATCTTTTTCCTGAACTCGCTAAAAAGAACAACGCGGTTCTAATACCATTCATACTTGAAGGGGTAGGAGGCGAGGCCTCACTCAACCAACAGGACGGTATCCACCCAACAGAAGAAGGACATAAAATTGTGGCTGAAAATATCTGGAAAGATCTTAAAGAAGTACTGTGACGCGTTTGTTCTCGTTAAGGTTTAAGGTTTAACGTTTAAGGTTTAAGGTGACGGTTTGATACCCAACCTAAAACTTTAAACTTTAAACCTTAAACCTTAAACATTCCCCCTCACAGGCATTGGAAAAAACAAAAAATTTTGCAAATTACTTCCTCATTAACTGATTATGATACGAAAGTACGTGTG
>CBFGXV010000622.1:0-2608 GCA_965652755.1 uncultured Chryseosolibacter sp.
GATGACAACGGTGTCACCTGAAACCGTGCTGGTCGGTGTAGGTTTGATCGGGATTGGCGGCACGTCGTCATCGTCCGTGCGGGGCGTTACATCGATGTCGCTACAAGCGGCAGTCAACAAGGTGACAAGGATCGCCAAAATGAACGGCAGTTTTCTTAGCTTTTGCATAGTGGTAGTGTTTAAAGTGTGGGTTTGTTGTTGTCTTCGCAGCGGCCTGAGTCGCCCTTCTGACCCGGCCGGAGCCGGGGCAAAAAGGGACTTTAAACACACTGCGGTCTTTCAAAGACATTACAAAGATCCACCGTACAGCACCGGAAACGGAACCTTACCGTTCCCGTCTGTTTCCCAATTCTTCCCGTGTTTTCCCGAAATGTTCCCCGATTACAATAAATTGCCCGCATGAAAATCAAGGTGCGCCACCTGCACAGGTTACTATTACTCTTATCCGAAAAAACAAAGGAACCGCTCGACCGGGCTGGCCTGCGCAACATGTCGGTGGAGATCGGAGGCATCAGCGAAGATTATCTTTACAAAAAGATCTTCTACGAGATCAAAGACCTCGAAAACGATTTCGAGCTCAGTCTGCGCGATGCACAACTGAACTCCGTAGCGCGCTATCTGGGCTACAACACTATCAGCGCCCTGTTAGCGGCATTCGATACACCTGCAGATGACCAGCTAAAAAGTTTGGTGGGAAACTATTACCTCTACATCCGGCAAAACTCGAGCAAAGGCCTCATCTTTCAATCACCGGTAGACATCAGGGAGTTGGATGGCAAATTTATCCTGCGACTAAAGGGTCCATCGTGGACCTATGAAGGGGAAGTGAAAATAAAACACGGATGCCTTTTCGTTCTGATGACGTCCGCGGAAAACAAATCGTTCTACCACATTTACAAGATCGGAACGCGCCGGGATGCAAAGGTCATTCAAGGCATATTCTCCGGAGTGTCCACGGCCTTCGATCCCATAGGGGGAAGAGCAGTATTGCTTAAAAAGAACGAACCAATATCCAACCTGAAAAACCACGCATTCACGCAAGACGAAATGAATTCATCGCCTCTTCCGGAAGCCCGAACTATCGCCGCCTATTTTCGCGAGTACAGCAAAAACAATCTCAGCATCAACAAGGTCATCAGCTTTGATATCGAAGATCTCGAAAATTAAGATCTAAGTTTAAGATTTAAGATTGGAGAAGAGCGTAAGCCGTCTCCGAAAATCTTAAATCTTAAATCTTAAATCTTAAATTATAATTAATTCGCCGGAACCCAGATCACAGCATCAGCGATGATTTTTCCATCGGCATCCTTATTTGAGACCATGGCGTAACTCTTCTTGCCAGCGGGAAGGGTATACGTACCAAGCGACACCCATTCACCGGATGTTTGCCCCTCGACACGGATATCTGACTCCTTAATAGAAATTCCATGGTTGCGTTTTCCATCGTTGATCACAACCATAGTCCGGCTCGAAATTCCCTCTACCTTTGGAAAGTAAATGTAGCCCTCATATTTGCCTGCTTTTGGAATGTCCGGAACGAACTTCACGCTCGCAACAGAAGCATCCGCCTCGTGAATAAGAAAATCGGGACCGTATCCACCCTTCGTCTGTTTTGTCCACGAACCGCGACGCTCAACTTGCGTGGAATCTGTATTGTCGACAAGGATCTCAAAGACTGAGCCGTCGGCCAGCGGATCATTTTTCAGTCGCTCCTGCAGTTCAAGCACATTTACGTTCTGCACCCGTACGCCATCGTCGATTGCCATCACCGCCGCAGTGGCTGCAGACTGGCCGAGCACCATGAAGACCGGCTCCATACGAATGGAACCAAAAGCGATGTGCGTCGCCGACAAACACACTGGAACAAGCAGGTTGCTGCACTCCGACGTCTTTGGAACCAACGACCGGTACGCGATGGGGTAAGGCCCAAAACCACCGACCTCCACGTTGCCTTCATTCTTTGTCTGGCCATCCACAACAAGACGCTGCGTGTTATGCGAATCCATCGTATACGCCGCCATCCCCACGCCATCCTCTACGACTTCCCTGCCCTGGCAGTTGTGCTGTGTCATCACATAACTTCCTACCATTCGGCGCGCCTCGCGGATATAGAGTTGCGGCGACCAGTTTCCGTGTTCCACATATTCGTCTTTCGGATATCCCCACTGCAACATCTCATCCCGCAACGCTTGGGGTACGCGCGGATCGTGGCCGTAGAAGTACAGCAAGCCTTTCGTGTAGTTTGTATGATCGGCGATGATTTTTTCTCGCTCCTCGTAAGTGCCGTCCGGATACTCATAATTCATACCGATCATATCGGTGGAAAATGCTCCGCGGTTATTGATGTCCGTTTTGTTGTTAGGCATGCGGCTCCAGATAAAGTAATGGTTAAGACTCCGTTTGTCAGGCTGAGCCGCAAACAATCTCACCAGCAGGTCGTAACGCGACGGGTCATAATCATCCGGCTTTGTGATAGCAATCCGGTTTGCCGGATCGTTGGTCAGGCAGATGCGATAATTGTAAGCCTGAACGAGTTTGTCGCCTGTTCCTGCGGGGGCCAGCTTTCCGTCGCTGATGCCCCACAGCAAGCCACTCTTTGGATCGCCCC
>CBFGXV010000623.1:0-2603 GCA_965652755.1 uncultured Chryseosolibacter sp.
CTTACAATGACCGGATCATTGCCCTTAACAAGACTTATGCCGCCAAAGGTTTTCCCGTTGTCACCATCAATTCAAATGACGGCCCCGGAGATTCCTTTGCGGATATGGTTTCCCGCGCGACCTCAAGGAAATACGATTTCCCTTACTTGCTGGACGAGGATCAGCGTGTAGCCCGGGCGTTCGGAGCCACTAATACCCCTCATGTCTTCGTGCTCCATCGCCGGCAGGATAAATTTGTAGTGGCCTACATAGGGGCTGTCGATAACAACCCGCGTAATGCCGCTCAGGCTGACAAGAGATATGTGGAAGACGCCGTCAACGCGCTACTCGCCGAAAAGCCTGTTCCTCTGGAAAAAACAAAAGCCGTTGGATGTGGCATCAAATGGAAAGATGCCTGATTGCCCGGCTCACTCTCCTGGTTATTATTTTCAGGCATTTCCCGTATAACATAAGCAGGGCTGGCCTGTTTATGGTTTAGCTGCCCGGACCTGCGGGAACGGCATGCATAAACTTCAGTCCAAGGATCGATCCTATCAGAAGGAAGATGAAAAATATTCTCCAGAAGTCTGAAGGCTCCTTGAATAGCGCGATGCCGACGATCACCGTTCCGACGGCGCCGATTCCGGTCCACACCGCGTAGGCAGTACCCATCGGTATCACCTGTATGGCTTTGTTAAGAAAGTAGAAACTAAGTGTGATCGAAACTAAAAAAAGCGCAGCCCATCCTTTGTTTGCAAAATTATCCGACAACTTCAGACTCGTGGTGAAGCCAACCTCAAAAAGTCCCGCGATGATCAGGTAAAACCAAGCCATTATTTTATTATTTTATCCCGTAAATCTAATCTTTGTTTATATTATTGGCGGCGGTTTAACCGTAACATTCACCAATCTCTTCATTATGCGCATTTTTATTTCCCTCTGTTGTATAGTCCTGCTGCTTGGCGCCTGTCAGGTGGGAAAAGACCAGGGCGCTCCATCGATGTTCACGGAGGCGGTTACTCCGCTGTATTCAGCACAATTCAAACCGTTTTACCATGGCGTTGCCTCTGGCGATCCGATGCATGACAGGGTGATCATCTGGACGCGCGTTACGCCTGAGGATTCTGTAACATCGATCGAAGTCGCATGGGAGTTGTCGACAAACGAACGATTCGATCCGATCTATAAAAAAGGTTCTCTGACAACATCAGCGGAAAGAGACTATACGGTGAAAGTCGATGTGGATGGTTTGAAGGCAAACACGCATTATTTTTATCGCTTCAAAGCACTCGATAGCACTTCGCCAAGCGGGCGGACAAAGACCCTTCCGGCAGGGGATGTCGACAGCCTTCGGTTCGCGGTAGTCAGCTGCAGCAACTGGCAGCACGGATACTTCAACGCCTACGACAGGATTGCCGACAGGGAAGTCGATGCTGTGCTCCATCTCGGCGATTATATCTATGAGTACGGTATCAACAACGCGAAAATTTCCGACAGGAAACACCTGCCGGAACATGAGATCATTACACTCGCAGATTACAGAACCCGGTATTCACAGTACCACCTCGATGAAGGTCTGAGAAATATGCGAATGAAACATCCCGTGATCACGATCTGGGACGATCATGAGGTAGCCAACAACACATATGTTGAAGGTGCACAGAACCACCAGCCCGAGGAAGGAGATTTCTTTGCGAGGAAGGCCGCGGCACTTAAGGCTTACTATGAATGGATACCTATCCGCGAAGGGGAAAACCATTATCGAACCTTTTCATTCGGGAATCTCGCTGAACTTATCATGTTGGATGAAAGGAACGAAGGAAAGACTAAACCAGCGGAGGGGGTTGACGATCCTGTTTATACGCGAGACGACAGGAGCATGCTGGGAAAAGACCAGCTCGCGTGGTTTGAGCAAGAATTAAAAACCTCATCTGCTACCTGGAAGGTCATCGGCAATCAGGTCATGTTCTCCGACTTTGATCGCAGTGCTGTTAGCCCCGGAAATCCCAGAAATATGGATAGCTGGGACGGTTATCCTGCAGAGAAGAAAAAGATCGCACAGGTGCTCAGTAATAACAACCTGAAGAACGTGGTCTTTCTTACCGGCGATACCCACGCCTCCTGGGCCTTTGAGGTTGTCGTTGATGGCGTGGGAAAAAATACAGACAGTGATTATGAGTCGCTCGCGGTCGAGTTTGGTACGCCCAGCATCTCGTCGAGCAATTCAAACGAATCAACCCCGGATGATACCGTGAAAATGCGCGAAGGAATTTACATGCAGAGCAACCCGCATCTTAAGTTTGTGAATCAACGCGACCATGGATACGTTCTCTTGACGTTATCCCCCAAAAAAGCGCGGGCTGACTGGTTCTTCGTAGGTTCAATCCTTCAACCTGACAAAACTGAAACACTTGCGCACTCAGCAACAGTAACTGCCAATTCAAATTTCCTGAAATAATTTTTTCAACCGCCGGTTATAACAAGGAAGCGGGCACGCTCTTTTGCTGTTCAATGATCTTTGAACAGATCCGGCTAACGCGATGGTTTATTGACTCAATGATTTAGAGAGCGAGAATGGGATTGATTAATTCGATATTGACATGGGTAATGAGAAAGCGCATCCA
>CBFGXV010000624.1:0-2596 GCA_965652755.1 uncultured Chryseosolibacter sp.
TCTACCGAAACTCTATGCCACTGAAATTCGCTCCTCCTTCGATGTTCATCATCCTCGTTCTTCTTGCGGGGTGTAATACCAAGGAAATTGCCAGGCTGCAGGTCGAAAATGATTCCCTGAGAAACGAATTGGCTTCACGTTACAATGTGCTGACAAATCTGACGGATGTGCGGGGCCTTCTCGACTCCATCGATGCCAACCGCAACTCCCTGCGGACAAATTTGAGCGAAGGAACCAGTTATGAAGAGTTCACAACGCGTTTGAAGGACATCAATGAGTTCGTAAAGATGTCCGAGGAGAAGATCAGTCTCATCCAAAACGCACTGAAAAATTCCAAGCACGAAGCCTCAGCCTATCTGATGCTCGTAGACGCCTTGAAGAGTGAAGTGCAGCTTCGCGTGGATGAAATTGTTACGCTCGAAGAGGAAGTGACAAGATTCAAAGCCGAGAACGAAGGCCTGCTGCAAGCGATCAAGATGAAAGAAGACGAGGTAAAAGACATCAACATAAAGATCTCGGAAAAACAACAGGAACTTCTGTTGCTTGAAGCGCGCATCGAGGCAATGGTTAATAGTTTCAAGGTTACAGAGGCTGATGCGTATTACGCCCGCGCGCGCGCCGTGGAGGAAGCTGCCAAACGGACGAAGCTCGCCCCTCAAAAGAAGAACGATACTTACCGCGAAGCCCTTGAGCTTTATAAGCGCGCACTTTCACTCGGTAAGCAGGAAGCGAAAGAAGACATCGCCGATCTCGAAAAGAGAATCAAGTAACGATTGCTCTTTGCGTAAGGCGGGTGATCCCGTTTGATGCAAGGAACTCAGTCTTTGAACTCAGATGTGAAGTGGAAGTTTATATCAGGAAAATTGTCCTGCACCATCTGAAGCCAGGCCCTTGACTCAGCCATAAACACAAGCTTACCATCTTTGTCACGTGCGATGTGACGCTGTTTTGAATCAAGAAACTCTGCCAGCTTTTTAGGATCCTTGCTGCTGATCCAGCATGCCTTGTAGATATTCTGTGCTGCAAACTGAACGGTAGCCGAATATTCATTTTTCAATCTGAACTGGATCACCTCAAACTGGAGCGCACCGACGACGCCGACAACTTTCTTCTTGCCCAACTCATAGGTGAACAGCTGTGCTACCCCTTCTTCCATCAATTGAAGCAGACCTTTTTCAAGTTGTTTGGTTTTCATCGCGTCGAGGTTGATCACCTCCTTGAATATCTCTGGTGAGAAACTCGGAATGCCTGTATAGATGAGCTTCTCCCCCTCCGTCAACGTATCGCCTATCTTCAGATTACCAGTGTCAAAGATACCGACGATGTCGCCGGGCCATGCTTCATCCACTGTTTCCCGGTCCTGGGCCATGAACGCTGTCGCATTTGAAAAGCGCACAGACTTATCGTGCCGCACGTGGTAGTAATTACTTCCCCTTTCAAACTTCCCGGAACACACACGCAAGAAAGCGATGCGGTTGCGATGCTTGGGATCCATGTTGGCGTGTATCTTGAAAACGAAGCCTGAAAATTTCTTCTCGTCCGGCTCCACGATCCGCACGGTTGTTTCGCGTGGAATAGGTGCCGGCGCGATCCTGATAAAGGTGTCGAGCAATTCCTTTACTCCAAAGTTGTTGACAGCGCTTCCAAAGAACACCGGAGCTACTTTTCCGTTGAGATAATCGTTAACTTCAAAATCCGGGTATACGCCTTCAATCAGTTCGATGTCGGCGCGTAATTGTCTGGCATTGTTCTCGCCGACGTACGCGTCAAGTTGCGCATCGTTGATGTCATGTATCTCTATTCCTTCCTCAACGGTTATCTTGCTTGGAGTAAAAAGGTGCAGGCTTTTTTCGTACAAGCTGTAAACACCCTTGAAATTTTTACCCATGTTGATCGGCCAGCTTAATGGACGAACCTTGATCCTGAGTTTCTCCTCGATCTCGTCAAGAAGTTCAAAAGGATCGCGTCCTTCACGGTCGAGCTTGTTGATAAAACAGATGACCGGAGTGCTGCGCATCCGGCAGACCTCCATCAGTTTCTCGGTCTGAATCTCCACTCCTTTCACGCAATCGATCACCATGATGACGCTGTCCACAGCTGTCAGCGTGCGATAGGTATCTTCCGCGAAATCCTGGTGACCGGGAGTGTCCAAAAGGTTGATCTTGACATCGCGGTAGTTGAAGCCCATAACGGATGTGGCGACGGAGATTCCACGCTGCTTTTCAATCTCCATCCAGTCCGAGCGGGCGTGGTCCTTGATCTTACTTGACTTGACAGCACCCGCTTTCTGAATAGCTCCACCAAAGAGCAGGAGCTTTTCTGTAAGGGTGGTTTTCCCTGCGTCCGGGTGACTGATGATACCAAAAGTCCTTCGTTTCTCTATTTCTTCGTCTAAAGTCATATAATTGTGGCCACCACCAGCGGTTCGATCATAAACCTTCTGATTTTGAGGTTGCAAAAGTAATAAAAATGTAACGGTTGACTGGTATCAACACCGGGTGTCTGTTTGTTCCGCCTGAAAAAAAACCCAAACTGTTTTCCTTGAGTCACCACTTTGCATAACCTTGCTAACTTGAGCAGATAAAGCACCAAACAC
>CBFGXV010000625.1:0-2590 GCA_965652755.1 uncultured Chryseosolibacter sp.
AATTTTGCATGCCCTCCATCTGCTGTTGCATCTGGTTCATCTTGTCCAAGGCTTTCTGCTGAGGTTGTTTAGCATCCGATGGCTGATTCTCCTGAAGATTCTCCTGACTCTCGTTTTGCTGTTCCTGCACTTCCTGCGAATCGTTTTCTTCCGGAAGCCCCTGTTGCTTGTCTAACTCTTCGCCCAGTTTCTGCAAGTCCTTCAACTTCTCGGACATCTGCTTGAACTCTTCCTTCAATTTCTCCTGCTCTTTGGCCAGTTGTTGGCTGTCAGTCGGTTTTTCTTTTGGAGATTCTTCAGCGTTTTTTTCGGATTTTTTTTCTCCGGTCTTATCTGATTTTTCCGGATCGGTCTTTCCTTGTTCAGACTGCTTTTTATCCGAATTCTTGTCGCCCTTGTCTGACTTGTCGCCATCTTTCTCTTTGTCGTCAGGCGATTTCACTTTATCGGATTCATCCTTTGTGGACTCATCTGAGTTATCACCTTTGTTCTCCTTGTCTTTGTTCTCCTTAGTTTTTTCGTCACCCTTCCTGTTCTTGTTCTTCGACTCTTTGTTGTTCTTCTCAAGTTCTTCAGTCTCGGCAAGAATCTCTTTTTGCTTTTCAATTTGCTTCTTCAGATCTTCAATTGTCTGGTCGAGTTTAAAATCGTATTGAAGTTGCTTGAATAATTCCAACGTGCGCTCCAGCTCTTTCTCGAGATTATTCGTATTCTGATTCATCTTATCCAGAAGCTTCTGGATCTCCGCCATGTCGGTATTTTCCTTCAAAAGCTTTTGGAGCTCTTCGAATAATTTTTTTGTTTCTTCGTCAAGGAGTTCATCCATTAGTTTCTGGATCTGTTCAGCCTTTTCGCGAATCCGTTCGTCTTGTTCAGTGAACGCTTCTTTCTTGTCCTCAAGTAATTTGTTCTGTTCTTTCAGTTGCTCGATCATCTGATCGAGACCTTGTTTTTGCTGAATGATGTCCTCGAGCATTTTTTTATCCTGCCAATCAAGGTTTTGCTTTCCCTTCAACTTTTGGTTGGCCTGCTCAATCTGGTCCTGGAGCTTGTTAGCTTTTGTAACGCTTTTATCGATCTGGCTTTCGGCGCTTTTTTGTGAACGGCTGATCTCCGTCACAAGGTTGTCAGAAGTCGGAACAAGGAATGTGTATGTCGCCGAGCGCGTAGATTTTCTTCCGTTCACCCCATCGTTATCCCACACCTGGAGATTGTACTCTAACTGATCGCCTGGCTTCAATTTTAAAGAGTCTACAGGCCAGTTGTAAAAAAAGCTTTGCTGCAACTGGTTTCTCGTCACAGGAATTTTGACCGATGTATTTACAATTTCTTTCTGGTCTTCATTTCGGATCCGATAATTGAGATGCAGCTGGGTCACGCCGTAATCATCGCTGACCATTCCACCGAGCAGTACCCGTTCATACAAGACGGTATCCTTGAAATTGTTGACGACTATCTGCGGGTATTGATCCTTCACGATGTTAATGGAATACGCGATCCGCTCTTTGTTTTTGCTTTTGTCATTTTCAAGGTCGATCTCGTATTGATCCGCATTCACAAACTTTCTGTTAAAAACAAAGGCTTGCGCAGCGGTAGGCTTAAACTCGAACCGCTGGCTGTCGCTGTTGAATTTTATTGAGGCTTTATCAGCATAGGCGGTGTTCAGCCTCCAGCGGATATTCGTACCCTCCGGAACATCCAGATTGCCGGCGTTGGTAAGCTTCTCATTGCTCCGCTGGAGATATCTGGGGTATTCGAGTTCGACGTTGAAGCGGGTAAGCTCCGGACGATTCACGATCTCAACGGTATAACCATCTGAAAAGAATCCGGCCGCCTCTATCTGGAACTGCATAGGCTGTTGAATTCTTTCAAGCGTGTATTCAAATTTTCCGGAGCCGGTCGGGATAAGTTTCAGGCGCTGATTTTTGGACACGATGTACGCATCCTGTGGAACGGCCTTGCCCTTCAGATCCACCTGCAACGTGAAGTTCTCATTATAGAATGCCGTAAGTGATTCATTTGTGACACTGAAGGTAAAAGGCGCTTCCGGTGCATATGCGCGGTTAAAGTGAACGATGCGCTCTGTGCTTCGTGTGAGGATATTGGGATTGATAAGGAGAATCAACAGGACGAGCGCGACAGGGATTGCCAGATATTTAAGGTGCTTTGTGTTTTCGCGAAGGTCGATGACCGTGTCGAAGGCGATCGGTTCGAATTCCCTGGATTTCTGCTCGACACTGGCAAAGGTCAGATCAGACTTTTTCCCAGACGCAGCTAACTGGATCAGGTTAACCAGCCGGTCTTTAACCGTTGGCAGGTGTTTCCCAATGAGTCGCGCGCTTTGTTCTTCGTTCAGGCCGCGCCGGGCAATCCACCACTGGAGAGGCTGATTTAAGAACCGGAGGATGCAAACGCCAGCTACTGCGAAAAACGTGATGAAGATTAAAAGACGTGCCCACTGGCTTAGCCAGAGGTTGTGTTCGAGTACTGAGGCAATGACAAAATAACCGATGACGATGGCTAGCGAAAGTATGGCCCCTTTGATAAATAGGTTGAGATAATATTTGCGCTGAAAAGATTTGATCTTTTC
>CBFGXV010000626.1:0-2584 GCA_965652755.1 uncultured Chryseosolibacter sp.
CAACAGAAAGGAATTAATGTCTCTGTTATCTCACGGAAATCTTCTGAAGACGTATCGCGGGCTTTTCTCGCACTAAACGATGTTGAAAAAACCTCCGGGCATGGCACCCGGAGGTTGAAGAATTCTGCTGGATTTCCAGCGTCTCACGCTCGAGAATTCCGATTTCACTCCTCGTAAAGAATTGTTATCTCGCTTTCAGAAAGTGTCCGGTCGTATATGCGAATATCGTCGATTACACCGCGGAAGAATCTCACGAGATTTCCGCGGCATCCAATGGTCATGTCAGCCTGATTTCCGGTGGCGCACGTCGTCAAGTCGTTAACCTCACTGATCAATTCGCCGTTGGCGTATGACCTTATCTTGCTACCAGCCTTCACGAGAACGATATGGATGAACGTATCATTGCTGACCGTAGATGAATTACTGGTGGTGGAGTGGTCGCATGTTTGACCATCGTAACGTGCATATAGCATTTTGTCCTCTTGCAGATCATCGGCCAGCGTGTTAAGGTAGGATATTGCGAACGGGTATCCCTGAGCATCCCCGTTCCACTTTCTGAGAATGTCGTTGATCCCGCTTTCGGGTTCCTGGTTGGCTGCAACGTTCGCCCAGAGTGAAATCGAAAAATCGCCGGAGAGATTCAGCAGGTTGTTGTGCGGAACCTGGATATAGTCATTAAATCCGTCGAAGCTGTACGCGGACCTCTCGGCACCTTTTCTGTCGTTGGTCAATGAAGCGCCGTGAACAATTCCATCAAGGTTATTACTGGTTTGGTCATTTGCGTCACCGTTAAAGGGATAATAAGCGATAAGGCCGTCTATCGAGGGTTTGCCGGTCTGCGGCTCGGGGTCACACTCTTTTTCGCAGGAAAGGGCGAATATACAAGCCAGTAACATCGCGAGTGAGGGTTTTAAACGGGTCATTTGTTGGGGTTTTTCGTTAATAAAAGATCAAAAAATTCGGGTGCCTTGTACGGGCAGTCTTTGCAATTTACCCTTACTGCCGCTTGCGGACAAATCCGGCATGGCACTGATGCGGGCACCAGATGGCGCGCGTAAGATTTTTGGGATTATTATTGATTACTGCTAGCCTTTTTTACGGCCACCAGGAAATAACCCAGCGGGAATTGCGCGCTGGTCTTTCGTGATGTTTTTCGTCCGACTGCTGTTTTGAGGAAGAGTCCGCACATAACCTGTGATGCGACGGACAACATTTTTCCGGCGAGGGGAATCTTGTAAAAAATTTTCGCGAGAAGGTCCGTTACGATCTCGGGGATACCGCCCATGGGTTCCAGTACCACGATATTCAGATTACTATTTGCGGCAAACTTCCGCAGCGCAAACTCGGTATACCTGAAATAATCATGGGGGATTTCATGTAGTTTGTAAAAGAATGGTACGTTTAGCACAAGCGAGCCGCCAGGTCTCAGGATCCTTTCCATCTCATACCATAATTTCACGGGTTCCGAAATATGCTCGAGCACATCGGAGAGCAGTATGGTGTCAAATGTCCTGTCGGGAAATGGCAAGGTCTCATTGAGGTCACACGTTTGGTCGAGGAACGGGTTCTGATGCACGGAGTGTTCCCAATCAACGCACGTGGTGCTATCGACGTGATCCTTGTACATCGCGTATAAGGGTACCTTACCGCACCCGAGGTCTATAAGGTTCCCCTTTGCGTAAGCCGGAAGATATCTCTGATAGTAACTGGCGACAATATCGGCCACCAGTCGTGACGATACCTGCAGATCGTAAGGATTGCGCGATCCCCGCAGCACACCATCCCGGAAGATAAATTTCGATGGTCGCCATTGTTGAATATTCTTCATGATCTTTTTCGGAAAGTCAAACCTTGGCGGACACTACTGAAGGAGTCGGCGATAAAACCTGACAAGCTCGGCTTGTTCGTGATCCCAGTTCAGCGTGCCCTCAGCGGTAGACTTTAATCCGTTAGTCGCCAATGTCCGCGCGAGATCGCTGTCCTGGTAAAGCCGGAGAATAACAGATGCGGCGTCCTGCGCATTTCCGGCTTCGAACACGAGTCCTGAATTCGTGGAAGAGACAATTCTTCTGAGCGGGTCGCTGGAGCTCACGATGACGGGCTTTGACGCCATCATCGCCTGAAACAGTTTATGCGGAATCGTGTTGTCTGTGTGCGCGTTTGATTTGTGCGGGATGATATTCGCATCCGCGTGGTGCATGAAAGAATAAAATTGCTGGAAGGGCTGGTATCCAAGAAAGTGAACCTGCTTGTCCACTTTGCATTCCGTTACAAGATTACGCAGGTGTTTCATTACATCATCACTGCCGGAGCCGATGATGATAAAGACGATGTCGGGATATTGCTTCAGATATTTCATCGCTTCTATCACGGTGTCAACACCGCGATGAGGACCGATACCCCCCGAATAGAGGATCCGGAATTTGCCTGAAAAGTCCTTGTACACCGCGGGGTCGGCGCTTTGATTCAGAAACGATTTGTCTTCCGTGTTTGAAATAACGAGGATCTTCTCCGGATCGATTCCGTATCGGTTGATGATACGGTTTTTCATTTCATCGACGACAGCGATCACGTGATCGGCTTG
>CBFGXV010000627.1:0-2573 GCA_965652755.1 uncultured Chryseosolibacter sp.
AGTGACCACACGCCGGCGATCGCCAGGCAGATTATCCCTGCAAGCGCAAGGTTGCCGAGTTTCTTCTGCTCTGAATGATCATTTCTTCGCAGCATATCTCCGGCGAGGGAACCAAGTATCGTCAGGCACAGGGCAGGTATCTGCGTCAGTATACCCAACTCGTCATAGGTACCCTGACGAAGGATTCCCGGCAGAAACGTACGATCGATCCATCCCGTAAGGTTTCCCTCGAATGAAAGATCGCCGGCTCCGTAGCCCGGAACAGGTACGAGGAAAAGCGCTGCGTAGTAGAACAGGAGACATCCTGCGATCCAAAAAATACGTTTTGTGAAATCGAAGTTGAGGTAAAGAACTGTTGTGATAAAGCCTGCGATCCCGATGCGATTAAGAACTCCGACGTAGCGGATCTGAGACGGCTCAAAAAAAGGAACCGGCGCATTCTTGTCGATGATCCCCAGTGCTATGAGGATCAGCATACGCTTGAAGGCTTTAATGTAGAGATCGCGCTTGCTCATGCCGAGGGCCAAACCTTTGCTCAACGAGAACGGAAGGCTTAATCCCGCGATAAAAAGAAACAAGGGAAAGATAAAGTCATAGAAGGTGAATCCGTTCCACGGCGGATGCTCGAACTGCAGGGCGAGGGAATCTACCCAACCCCACCCTGTTTTTCCATACAGGAGCGATATGAACGCGCCAGCTCCCGCGATCATCAACATATCAAACCCGCGAAGGGTGTCGATGGATAATAGTCGTTTCGCAGGCGGACGAACCTCTTCGGCGACAGCCGCCACAGGAACTTCCTCCATCTGAATACTCTGGGTACTTTTCATTGATTTGTAATTTATATCCGATGTCCGTGGCTAACAAAGAGGGACTCCGGCAATCTCAGTGAATATAAAAATAAATCTTCGCAACGCATAGGGCTAAATAGCCTTTCGGCGCGTTTTGCATTTAGGCGGGCTTCCGTTAACTTAGTATCCCACGATCGGGACAAACAAATCAATATGCTTATGCGCTTCCTCTCCACCGCCTCACTCTTCTTGCTAACATTCTTCGCGGTTTCCGCCCAGACCAACCAGAAGGTTCCTGAAGGATTCGTCTCGCTGTTCAATGGAAAAAACTTTACAAACTGGAAGGTCCCTCAGGGCGACAACGGCCACTGGAAGATCATGAATGGTGTCATCGATTACGACGCTGAAAGCGAAGCGCAGGACAAAAATCTGTGGTCGGAAAAAGAATACCGTGATTTCGTTTTGTACGTAGACTGGCGTATCAAGGAAGTTCCCTGGAAGAATCCAAACGTTCCGTTCATTCTTCCCAGTGGTCTGCACAAGCTGGATGCGAATGGTAAAGAGATAACGATGATCGTCCCTGACTCGGACTCCGGTATCCTTTTACGCGGTGAAGGGAAATGTCAGGCGAATATCTGGAACTGGCCCGTTGGCTCGGGTGAAGTTTATGGATACCGAATGGATGATAAGATGCCAGCCGAAGTCAGACGCGGTGTTACGCCCAGGGTGCACGCCGACAACAACATCGGGGAATGGAATACATTCAAGATCACTATGAAGTCCAACCGCATGACGGTGGAATTAAACGGGGTCGTCGTTATCGAAAATGCCTTGTTGCCCGACCTCGCGGAGAAAGGCCGGATCGGACTTCAGCACCACGGATCAAAACGCAACGGAGAATGGGTGAGCCCGCCAAGGCTTGTTCAGTTCAGGAATATATATATCAAGGAAATCTGATTTAGCACCCGGACGGAAAATTTAAGTTCCCTTATGTATCCAACCTGAATTTAAAATACCCCCGAATCATCCTGCGCCCAACCCTGCCTTGCTTCGTCGGGGCAAGCTTTGAACCCCGACTTATCCTGCGCTCAACCCTGCGTTGCTTAGTCGGGGCAAGCTTTGAACTAATCCCTGACCTTCAACTTTTTCAACACCGCAGTCAACCCGTTGGGATCATCGGCGTATGATTCAAGATCGAACAACTCCACTTTTCTGAATTCCACAGGGTGGCTTTCGCTCTGCAGTGCGATATAGCCTCCGCGCAGCAGCATACCATCCTTTTTAACGGACTCGTCGTAGTTAATGACATTCCCTGCACCGATCTGCGGCTGTTCATACTTGAGTACGGTCTGACCTTCCACGATGTGTTCCATTAACGAATCTCCGAGCACAAGCACTTCAACCCGCACCCACTGATCGCCGTGATACGTTTTGGACGTTGACGAGAGACAGTGATTCGTAAACAGTTTCCCGTCGATGACTACATTCGTGCCTGGCGTGCAAAGATTCGCCGTCGTGCGCTCATCCTTCCCGTTGCCTCCGAGGAACTGGACCTCAACAGAAATGGGGAAGTCCTGGTCTTTGAGCATTGTGCGGGGATCCTGGCAATGAAGCATCGCGCCGCTGTTTCTCACTGCCCAGCCGGGACCGCCCGCGGCCTGGTCGCCGACGAACCTGTACTCAACACCGAGGAGATACCATGAATATTTTTTCCTGAAAAAGATATGGCCGAATTTTTCTTCAAACTGGTCATATCCCTCGTAAGACACCTTCATCATTCCA
>CBFGXV010000628.1:0-2570 GCA_965652755.1 uncultured Chryseosolibacter sp.
CAGGCGCGCAAACCGATCGCGTTCAACGTCAATCACCTCTTCGGATCTTCTCCCCGGACGATCCTGCAGGATAACTCCCGGAAGACAAACTTCGCAGGGGTTCAATACGATCCTTCGAAATTTCAGCAATACCTCGCACAGGTTTTGCAACTCGAGTCCGTTGCGTGCAAGGACTGGCTGACGAACAAAGTCGACCGTTCAGTCTCGGGAAAAGTCGCGACCCAGCAGACGTGTGGTCCGATACAATTACCGTTGAACAATGTCGGCGTGATGGCGCTCGATTTTGTAAGCCACAAAGGAGTTGCGACGGCCATCGGGCATGCACCAGGCGTGGCGTTGATCGACCCTGTTGCGGGAAGCAAACTCGCAATAGCGGAAGCGTTGACAAACCTGGTATGGGCGCCCCTCACCCATCAGCTCAAGGGTGTGTCACTGAGCGCAAACTGGATGTGGCCCTCTAAGAACAAGGGTGAAGACGCCCGGTTGTATGAAGCAGTCAGGGCGGTGAGCGAGTTCGCCATCGCGCTCGGCATCAACATCCCGACAGGAAAAGATTCGCTCTCCATGACCCAGAAGTATCCCGGCGGTGATGTGGTGGTCGCACCCGGAACGGTGATCATCTCGGCTGTGGGTGAAGTCGATGACATCCGCAAGACGGTAACACCCGCGCTGCAACCTGTGACTGGCTCGACGATCGTTTACATCGACTTCTCGAAAGATAGCCTCAAGCTGGGCGGAAGCAGTTTCGCGCAAGTGCTCAACCTGCTCGGCAACGAGACGCCTACTGTAAAAGACGATACATACTTCGCCAACGCTTTCAACGCGGTGCAGAAGCTGATCGGCGAAGGTGCGATCCTCGCTGGTCATGACATCTCCGAAGGCGGACTCATTACCGCATTGCTCGAAATGACCTTCTCCGTCCCCGGTGTTGGTATGGACCTAGATCTCACTTCATGGAATGACGACCTGATTAAAATATTGTTCAGCGAAAACCCCGGCCTGGTTCTTCAGGTCAGGGATGAAGACGCGGTTCACGGAATTCTGTCGAAAGCGAAGGTCGGATACAAAGTACTCGGCAAGGTGACGGGTAACAGAGCGCTGAAGATCAATTCGAATGACGGAAATCAAACAATTGCGATCGACACACTGCGCGACACATGGTTTAAGACCTCCTATTTGCTCGACAGCAGGCAACGCAAAGAAGGATTCGCTGAAAAGCGCTTCAAGAACTATAAGGACCAAAAGCTGGAGTACATCTTTCCCTCCTCATTCGATGGAAAGTTCAAGACGTATGCCATCGATCCAAAACGGAGGAAGCCCAGCGGGTTGCGAGCGGCTATCATCCGCGAGAAAGGAGTCAATGGCGATCGCGAGATGGCGTACTCGCTCTACCTCGCCGGATTCGACGTGAAGGATGTACACATGACCGACCTGGTGTCGGGACGTGAAGATTTCTCCGACATCAACCTCATCGTTTTTGTGGGAGGATTTTCCAACTCCGATGTGCTCGGTTCCGCCAAGGGTTGGGCCGGCGCATTCCTGTACAATCCCAAAGCGAAAGAAGCTTTGGATAATTTCTATAAAAGACCCGATACCCTTAGCCTGGGTGTCTGCAACGGATGTCAGCTGATGATGGAGCTCGGACTCGTGTATCCTGAATGGAAGGACCATCCGAGGATGCATCACAACGCATCGGGTAAGTTCGAATCGACTTTTGTGAACGTCACCATCCCTGAAAATAATTCTGTGATGTTGAAGACCATGGCGGGCGCGCGGCTGGGCGTATGGGTCGCCCACGGTGAAGGAAGATTTGATCTTCCCGAAGACAGGAGCATGTATTCCATTACCGCGGTCTATTCGCAGAATGAATATCCAGGCACACCCTCAGGTTCGACACATTCAACAGCTGCGCTCTGCTCGAAAGATGGCCGTCACCTGGCGATCATGCCACACATCGAACGCTCGCTCTTCGCCTGGAACTGGCCCTACTACCCTGCTGACCGTAAACAGGATGATATCTCTCCATGGATGGAAGCATTTGTCAATGCGAGGGAATGGGTGGCGCGACATGTGAGCCGTCGTTAGGCAATGAGCTTCAGCTTGAAGGCAATGCAGGGAGTAATTCTTCCACCGTATCATTGTCCCGAACTGATTCCGCGGCAACGTCGGTACTACAATCGATGAGGCTGATTGGTTGCCAGGGGTCGTAAAAACAGTTGAGATTTTGCAGTGTGCTCGCGCAGGTATCCCGCCTGCTACGCGTGGAGAAAACGCTCGAAATTGCTGAAATTCAATTGCCCCACGGCGGAAAACTGCATCGCGAAAAGGTTTCACCGTTTACCTTACGCTGATATTGAAATTTTAGGTTATATTCAAATCGTGATTTAAATGATTTGTTGGCCTATGAAGAAATTGTTTACTCCCCTCTTGCTTTTGGCCCTGATTGCGCTTGGATCGTGTTTAGGCTATAAAGAACTCCCTGTTGAATATGACTACAGTTATAAAGGGAATTTCAAAAAATACCGCACATTCGATATCATGAAGCCGGCGGGCTTGAATGACACCACCAT
>CBFGXV010000629.1:0-2563 GCA_965652755.1 uncultured Chryseosolibacter sp.
GCTTGATTCCCGAGGCTTCTTTGACCCGTGTTGTGGCCAGTAACTTCTGACGGACTGTCGTACGGGGAACAACCATATCCAGTGTTGCACCGGCCTGCCCCTGTATCTGTATCAATGTTGAAGGGTCGGTGATGTCGAAGATCCGCGTACCAGATGCCGCACTCTTGATCTTCAAAAGTACCGGGCCTGCTTCCTGTCCTTCAAGACCCATCAGTATTTCCGATCTTCCCGACATCGTGACGATTCGCGGGAATGCCAGGCGCACATAACCAACGCTGACCCTGTCCGGACCGCTGGAGCCATTAACCCTTACCTTGATGGCCAGCTTACCCGCACCGTCGACATCGGACCATTCCAGATTCACCAAATGCGTGTATGTCTCATATCCGGAAAAAGAAACCGTCGAGATCAACCTGGCACCTGCATACAGGTCGACTTTGTGCGGCATCAGGCCCCTTCCGGTAAGCGCAATTTCCAAAAGAGGTTTACCAGACGCCGTGGATATTTCAGTGATGTCTTCAATGACGTAAGTTGTTTCCTGGCCCTGCGCGATCTGCACACCGGTCCAGCCCTCGCCGGCATCGAAGGTCGACTTCTGTACCTTGCCGTATTCCATTCCGGACGAGTAGTTGTTTTTAAGTACCAATAACCTCTCAGCCCAAACAAAAGATCCTTCAGCGAGTCCGGCCGAAGTCCCGGAGTAAAGAGACATTCTTTTTCCATTCGCCGAGCCGATGGTCAGAAAATACGACGTGGTGTCGCTGTAGAGATTATAGTATTTGTGAGGCTGATGTGAAGGGTCTTCATACAAGGTTGAATCGAGTGTGCCATCATTCTTCCGCCCGTAGAACTCTATGAAATCATTTGCCGTGAACGTCCCATCGTTCTCTCCGGTCACCAGGATCGTTTGTTCTTTACCACGATGGTACATCTGAAACTTTCTGGGATCGGCCGACACGGGAAAACCCGCCTGCTGAAGCGCTGCGTAGGAAACTTTGAAAAGACCATCCTCCCCAACAGGGATCCTGACATAAGGTTGATGATATGCTATCCATTCATTCCCGATTTGACCGGCGGCAGCTAACGCCAGAAAAAGCAGTAAAAATGTTGAAACGAGACGTTTCATTGCGTTATATCAGTCCCCTCAGGTTTAATTTGCAATATACGGAAGCCTGATTTCCTTTAATACCGTGAAAAGCGATAAAGTAGCTGATAAATTACCAATATGATGCTCCAGCTTCTTTTGCACATTGTCCGGAGCGGTAAGCTGCGGCACACGGGATTTGACTTCTCAGAAAGGCGCGCCCGCTCCCTGGAAGGCCTGAAACCATTCTTACCCCCCGGCTACATTCTGAAAAAGGCCACCAGACAGTTTAGCCACCCCGTGTTGCGAATGTTGGTGGCGGAGGCTGCATATTTGAAAAGCAGTTTTGGCTCCCGCGCAAACCATTTGAGTCTTTCGGCGCCTGCCCTTTCCTATATCCGAATTCCACGGTCGGCCAGTACTGCATTATGCAAAGCCATGCTCGAGCATCAATTTCCGGATCTTAAAGGGTATAAATTATCATCCCGGGAGATAAACCACCTCGCGGATGCGCATACCCATCGCGTCTTGCCCGGCGAAGACAAAGGCAACGTATTCTTTTCCGTAGTGCGCAATCCGTTCGCGCGCATTGTTTCCGTTTATCGCCAGTTTTTCGAAAGCGTTCATGATTCGTTTCTTTATGACGATTACATGTTCGGTATTTTCAAGAGACAAATGTCCTTCAAAGATTTCATCCGCATAGTGAGGGAGATACCCGACGCGCTCAAAGACCAGCACCTGAAACCACAACATCGGTTTCTCAGCTATTATAAGAAGTCCAACACGAACGTGCATATCCTGAAGCTTGAGGAGCCAGACCTGGTTTCAGCTTATCTTGAAAAATACGGATTGAAGTTTGAAGCGTTCAACCGCGATCCGGAGCTATATGATTATCGCCAATATTATGATCGACAGGTTCTGGAAAAAGTGCGTGAGATCTACCGAAAGGACCTATCGCAGTTTGGATATATGGATATTTACGGCGAGTTGAAGTCGTATTTGTGAACAGTTCCCTGTTCAAATTTGAACAAAATCAGACAGTGAGCGGATGATGAACCGGGGAAAAAGTACGACGATGGTAATTTTTTATCGCTGATTCTCAGTGTATTACAACTAAATTACCAAACCTAACCCAGTACTTTGCCATACATAGTACCATTTTCGTTAAGACAACTGTAACCTAAATGGTGAAGTATGAATCTTGAAAACACGCAGGTACAAATGAGGAAGGGTATTTTGGAGTACTGCATACTGCACATTATTTCGCGGGGCGAAATCTACGCATCAGATATGCTTGATGAGCTTACAGCCGCTAAGATGATTGTTGTGGAAGGTACGCTGTATCCTTTGCTGACGCGGTTGAAGAACGCGGGCCTTCTGGAATATAAGTGGATCGAATCGAAATCGGGTCCGCCGCGGAAGTACTATAAACTAACGGACAAGGGCAGTAAATTTCTGGAGAAGCTCACCGAAACATGG
>CBFGXV010000630.1:0-2556 GCA_965652755.1 uncultured Chryseosolibacter sp.
CTTTCTTTTGATATCATCAACCAGTTCCTGGGGGGCGTTGCCTGTGCATTTGGTCTTTAAGAGCTGGCGTATAGCCACCTCGAGGTGATAGTTCTTGTAGCAAGGCATGCATTCTTCGAGATGTTCCTTCAGAAAGACGTCTTTCTGCTGTGGAGTGGCTTCGCCATCTAGGATCAGTTGAAGCATTTCAAAACACTCGCGCTTGTTCGGGCAGTCTTGCTTCCTGTTGCCTGGTTCGGAGAGATTACTCATATAGTTTATGCATTTTTATAACCCATTTTTCTGGCGTATTCACTCAGTTTATCTTTCAGAAGATTACGTGCGCGATGTAAACGGCTTCTAACAGTACCTATCGGTATATCTAAAATCTTGGCCATCTCTTCGTACTTAAATCCCTCCAAATCACACAATATAATAACAGTTCTGAAATCAACATCAAGTGAGTTAAGTGCAACAGAAATCTCATCACCGATCATATCCTGGAGCGCCTCCACACGCAGATCGGGTGTTATTTGTCTGTCAACATCTTCTGAGTTATAAAAAGTTTCTACCTCCTGATAATCTACCTTCGAAGGTTCTTTACTTTTCTTTCGGTAGTCGTTAATGAAGCTGTTCTTCAAAATTCTGAACAGCCATGCTTTTGCATTAGTTCCTTGCTGGAACGAATCTATGAACCGGAACGCCTTCAGGTACGTGTCCTGCAACAGATCTTTCGCGTCGTCCGCATCAAGCGTTAACCTGTAAGCAAAATTATACATGGAGTTTATGTGGGGCATGAACTCCTGGTTGAAAATATTAAGCTTGTCTTTTTCGGAATACTGCTGACGGATAACCTCTTCTTCCATAACTTGTAAAAATAGTGAAAACCTGTGAAAACTACTGCTGCTTATTAAACCCTCGGGATAACCTTTTGTTGCACAAAAAAAGAATACCGAAGATAAACTTTAAGGAAATTGCTCTCTGGGTACATGATGCGGTGGTGAAATTCCTTGTTTCAGTGGCCGAGGAACATATTCCCCGCACCTGCTGCAATATCCGTGCAAAAAATCGTCGGCCATCATTCGTTCATGCTTTTCGCTCAATCCCTACCAAAACCTGTCATTCTACAAGACATTATTACCGGAAAAGCCTTTGTGAACGACACTCTGGCTAGCCGGTTGGCTGTTTGAATCGACTCATTGCCGGCACAGCTGATTGCCGCATTATCCGGCACGGCGCCCGAGCCGCCCCCGGACGTCAAGATGAGTAAGATTTTGCTGGATTACCCGGCCGCATCTGCTGACCAACCACCAAAGTGGTCAGTCGGGCATCGGAACGATCCATTTGCTGGCAGCACGCAGGGTACTTTAAGAACTAAATGAACGTCTGCCTATGAAAATTCCCAATGGATATTATGGAATCGAACGCGCAATGCCATCTTATAGTATTAGCAGTGAAGCAGTGTAGAAATAAAAAGTGTCGTTCCCGTTACAGGATGCCGAAGCCGAAATTATTCCATAAAAATGTCATCAGGTTTTTTTAATTTGAGACAATGCTTTCGAACCAGTCGTACAAAAATCAGACGGATGAGGAGTTGCTTTCGCTCTACAAAAGGACCGACGACGTTGCGATTGTAGGAGTTTTGTATGACCGATACACCGCACTGACCTTTGGCGTTTGTCTGAAATACCTGAAGGACAGGGAAGAAAGCCGCGACGCCGTGATGCAGATCTTTGAGAAGCTGATCCTCAGTCTGAAGACGCATGAGATCAATGTATTCAAAGCCTGGCTATACGTGACTGCGCGGAACCATTGTCTGATGCAACTGCGGTCAAGGAAGGGAAGGAATTTCGAGGAACTTTCCCCTTTCCTTATGGAATCAGGGAGCAACGGGCATCACGAGAACGGCCACGAAATCGAAACGAATCTCAACAGACTGGAGAAGTGCATGGAATCACTGGCCAGGGAACAGAAGGAATGCGTGCGCTTGTTCTATCTGCAGCACAAATGCTACAAGGAAATCACGGAGACTACCGGCTATGATCTCAACAAGGTCAAAAGCTACATCCAGAACGGTAAACGAAATCTGAAAATATGTATGGAACGCAATGAGAAGTCGTAAGCACGATATTGAAAAATACCTCCGGGGTGAATTGTCGCCTTCCGAAATGCATGCGCTGGAGAAGGAGGCACTCAGCGACCCCTTTCTTGCAGAGGCGCTGGAAGGCATCGAGCACGCCGGTACCGATAATTTCCTTTACGATCTCCATAAGTTAAACAGGTCCGTGCATGACCGGACGCGCCGGAAATCCCGCAAGAACAACAAGACCATTCGCATGTGGGGGTGGACCTCCGCAGTTGCAGCTACCATTCTGCTGGTTTTAGTTTCCGGATTTCTCGTCGTGCAGATACTAAAGGATCAGCAAGTGCGCGAACAGGCCATGGATGCCGTCCCTGAAGATCCAACAAACCCTGCTTCGGAAACGGATAGCCCGCCCGTTAACCAGATAGATAGCTCCCTGATAGCACTGAAGCCAAGACCAAAGCCGGATAACAACAGAGATATTAAGATCGATT
>CBFGXV010000631.1:0-2550 GCA_965652755.1 uncultured Chryseosolibacter sp.
TAATTAGCGATGAGCGCGAGCGGGGATCCGTCCGCTTTGTCGATGCGGATCAAACCGATGCGACGGTCTACCGGGCCGTCGGGATTAAGACCAAGTGACGCCTTTCCGTCGATGTCAAGGGCCCGGCGGTTGATGTTCGCCTGCGAGAATCCCCACCCAACGCCTAAGCGGGCGGGTGCAAGTTTGTTCCGGGCCTCCCCTATCCCGTCAAGGAGCTTTTGTTCAAACTGCGTGGTGTATGCGGGAGGAATTTGCACGAGCCGGTCGGCGAGATATGTGGCGTACATTCCGGGCGGTCCAACTTCGGGAGCTGAGTGTGTGTGGGTAACTGTCCACCAAACGTTAACAGGGTCAATGCTGTATTGTTTGGCAATGCGGGCGGCGACGCGGTCGTATTCCGTCGGAGATATAAGGCAGATGTCAGAGGATATAAGGACAAACTGTGTTGATCCGTCATCGAGCATTACGATCTTGTGGAAGATCGGATCATTGGTTCCCGTTGAATTTCGCGGACCGTAACCAAGAAGGTTTTGCGGTTCCGATGGTGTGATATCAATCTTTACAACGCTTGCCCTGAAAGCGCCCTTAAGCGCCGTCGATTGCGCTCCCACTGTCTGTACTACTATAAGGCAGACTGCAGCCAGACAGAATCCGAACGCAAGCCTGGCATTTCCCGGGATACCCTTCATGATATGTTGTTTTTTTAGAATGTTTGCACTATTAACCAATGATTATTCATCGCAGACCCCCCGGAGGGTTTTGAAGGAATCGCTCTCTTTTCGCCGTGCAAGGATCAAAAAGAAATGATAATTTCAGTGCCGATGTGATTGCAATGCCGGATATCAAGCTAAAGCAAAATTGTTTTGCACGCAAGTCCATTGACTCGCGAGTGCAATGATTTATTTCAGGGAATGGGCTTGCGGTGTGTGTTTCAATACCGAGTCAATAAATTCGAAAGCTTCGCGGCGTGTCTCAAGTGGAAAGTCATGGCCGGCCTCGGGATATCGCACCTGCAGATTCTGACTGGCATTCAACAATCTGTAAATGGCACCAGCTGAGGCAATTCCTTTTCTTACGCCTGCGACGTCAAAATTGCTGTCATTGACGGGTGAGTTGGAGAAGAAAGGTCTCGGCGCGAGCGCAGCAATCACTTCATCAAAGTCGAAGGGAATACGGTCTCCGTCGAGGTTGTATTTTTCGCGCAACAAGGGCATGTAACGATCTTGCGCCCACGGTCCGAGGCGGCCACCGTATCTCGCCGAAGCAGCCTCGCCGATGTTGTAGTAATCCATCAGCGTCCAGCCACAGCTCGCCACAACCACTTTAAGACGCTCGTCGAACGCCGCCGCGAACATGGCGTTGTGTCCTCCGAGCGAGTGGCCGATAACACCGATGCGGCCCGCGTCCACGTAAGAAAGCGATGACAGGAAATCAACACAGCGAATGTGATTGAAGATCGCTTTCATCGTCCCTGATTCATAGCGGTCTGTTTTAAAATTGTAATCTTTCAATTCACCCATGCTTGGATAGTCAGGGGCTATGACGACGTAGCCACGCTGAGCCAGTTCTTTTGCCAGAGCCCTGTTCGACAACGGGCTTTCGCCATCAACGAGTTTTTTTCCGCCGTCGCCCGTGCCGTGAAGGACCAGCATCGCCGCATTTTTTTTGCCTTTCGCGATGTGTGATGGGATATAGAGGTACGCCGGGAGTGTTTCACCTTCTGCGACGGTTATCCGGATGGTGAGCCGTGTATAAGCGTTCTCCTTTAAGCTGTCCGTAACGGTAAGGCCAAACGCCGGTAGTCCCGAACGGGCAGGCAATTTTCCCATAGCCTCTTGCATGCCTTTCAGGATTTGTGCACGTTTCTGTTTCCATTGTGCAGTAGTTCGTATCTCTTTGATTTTTCCGCTGTTGGTCTCCAAAGAGAGCAGTCCCGATTCCTGCGCGGTTGCGTGTGATGAAACGGATATGAGGACGATTAAAGCAAACGTTAAATTTTTCATAGAATATATTTAGCCTGGCAGCACCAAACGAATGCTGCTATAGTTTCTCTCACAATACAACGATCACCACGGATCCCGAAACACAGTCATGTCTACCAGTCACCGGGAAGCTGCAATGACCACACGTCATTGGTCAAAGGAGGTATCATCCCTCCTGCTATCCATATCTTATCATGGAAGACAAATGCTGACTGCTCGTGGCGTTCAGGCCATGTGGTTCCGGTGATGTATTGTTTCCATTCTTTTCCATCGCGCGAATACCACACATCCGGCCAGTTCTTGTAGGGATGGTTCGACCATCCACCCATAACCCATATACGGTCCCTGTAGACCACAGAGGAAAACCACAGACGTTCATGCCATGGTGCGTTCCCCTCTTTTGTCCAGTGTACGCCATCTTCCGAGCTCCAGACATCGTTCATGGCCTGGTATTCGGGGACGTAATTACCGCCAGCAGAACAAGGATCGCGCAGAATGTTCTCAACGAACTTGAATCAAATATTTTCCGCGCGTCGCGGAGATTTTTCAGTAATTTTTTTTCCATGGT
>CBFGXV010000632.1:0-2536 GCA_965652755.1 uncultured Chryseosolibacter sp.
ACAAGTTACATTTCGTGCCCCGCGCGAAACGGGTGATATATCTATTTCAGAGCGGCGGCCCTTCCCAGATGGAGCTCTTCGACTACAAGCCCATGCTTGAAAAGATGAACGGTGAAGAGCTGCCCGACTCCGTGAGAAAAGGACAGCGTGTTACCAGTATGACGGCAGGACAGCAATCCTTTCCATTGGCCGGATCCGTTTTCAAATTTGGGCAGCACGGGAAAAGCGGTGCCTGGGTGAGCGAGCTTCTCCCACACATCGCCGGGATTGCGGACGACCTTTGTTTCATCAAGTCGCTGCACACCGAAGCGATCAATCACGACCCCGCCATTACATTTTTTCAAACCGGGTCCCAGCAAGTAGGCAGACCCTCTATCGGTTCATGGATAAGCTACGGACTGGGCAGTGATAATGAGAACCTTCCGGCGTTTTGTGTTTTGCTGTCAGAAGGCAGACCCGCAGATCAGCCGGTCTACGCGCGACTCTGGGGAAATGGCTTTCTGCCTTCGCAGCACCAGGGAGTGCAATTCCGCGCCGGAAAGAATGCCGTGTTGTATCTACAGGATCCTCCCGGCATCGATCGCGAAGACCGCGGCCGTCATGTGGATTACCTCAAGAAGCTTTCATCGCTGCAATTTGAAACGATAGGTGATCCGGAGATACAGACGAAGATCGCCCAGTATGAGATGGCGTATCGCATGCAGAGTTCTGTACCAGATACGATGGACATCTCGCACGAGCCCGATTACATCTATGAGATGTACGGGCCCGACTCACGCGTACCGGGAACATACGCAGCCAACTGTCTGCTCGCGCGCAGGCTTGCGGAAAGAAATGTCAAGTTCATACAACTTTACCACCGCGGGTGGGATCAGCATGGAAATCTTCCGAAAGACCTCCCCACGATGGCGAAGAGCGTCGATCAGCCAACCGCCGCCCTTATTAAAGATCTCAAGCAGCGGGGATTGCTGGAGGATACGCTCGTGATATGGGGTGGGGAGTTCGGACGAACAAATTATTCACAAGGGAAGCTGACAAAAACAAATTACGGAAGAGATCACCACCCCAAATGTTTTACAAAGTTTATGGTGGGTGCCGGAGTAAAACCGGGATTTACGTACGGGGAGACGGACGAGCTAGGCTACAACATAGTGAAGAACCCGGTGCATGTTCACGATTTCCAGGCGACGCTGCTATACATGCTGGGTGTTGACCACGAGAAACTCACGTTCAAGTCGCAGGGCCGCCGTTTCAGGTTGACGGATGTTCATGGGAGGGTCAAGCACGACCTGCTCGTATAAAATCAAGACAGAATAATTAATAATCAATATCAAATACAAACACAATGTTCAAAAGTAAACCAAAACCCAAAGAAAGATTATGAAAAGATGTCTACTGTTGTT
Source organism: uncultured Chryseosolibacter sp. (assembly GCA_965652755.1). Taxonomy (GTDB): domain Bacteria; phylum Bacteroidota; class Bacteroidia; order Cytophagales; family Cyclobacteriaceae; genus Chryseosolibacter. The sequence goes on from CBFGXV010000632.1 coordinate 1,404, forward strand.
TTTAGGATGCATGCTGCTCGCAGGGCATGTTTCCTATGGCCAGGGCCTCACCGTGTCGGGAAAAGTGACCGATGAGAGCGGTGAATTGATCCTTGGCGCGAGTGTCCTTCTAAAAGGAACATCAATCGGAACGATCACCGATGTTGATGGAAATTACACGCTGCAGGTTACTGATGCCAATGGAACACTTGTGTTCTCCTACATCGGTTACCAGACCGTTGAGGTTCCCATCAATGGACGCAGTGTGATCGACCAGTCAATGGTGTCGATCGTCACCGAGCTCGGTGAAGTTGTCGTCGTAGGATATGGAACGCAGAAGAAAGTGAACCTCACCGGTTCCGTTGTGAACGTGGGTGGGAAGGACATTGCGAACCAACCGGTGATGCAAACATCGAACGCTCTGATCGGAAAGATGCCTGGCGTTACAGTGTCACAAAATTCAGGACAACCCGGATCCGATGCAGCTACGATCAGAATCCGCGGAATTGGTACGCTTGGTAATTCAGATCCCCTTGTGTTGATCGATGGTGTTCCGGGAAACATGAACGGCGTTGATCCACGCGACATCGCTGACATCTCTGTGTTGAAAGACGCAGCTTCCGCTTCAATTTATGGTTCACGCGCTGCTAACGGCGTTATTCTCGTAACCACCAAACGCGGCGAAGGTGGTGCAGTGAAGGTTAACTACAACGGATACGCTGGCTGGCAATCGCCGACCGAACTGCCCGAATATCTCGGTGGTTATGATTACATGACCCTCTACAATATGGCCCGCCAGAATATTGGTCAGTCACCTGCATACACGCAGGCTTACATCGACGGATGGCAGGCCAATCACCTCACCGATCCTGATCAGTATCCGAATACCGACTGGGTAGACGAAGTATTTACAGAAAACGGTTTTCAACAGCATCATTCCGTTCAACTCTCAGGCGGATCGGACCTTGCAAAGGTGATGGCATCGCTGTCATATATGGATCAGGGCGGAAATATTGCGAACTTCAATTACAAGCGATACAATGCCCGCATCAACACTGACCTGAAGGTTTCTGAAAAAGTGAGCTTCAACTTTGACCTCAATTTGAGACGAGGTGTTCGCGAGCAGCCCTCCGCGGGCCTCACATACGTGGTAA
>CBFGXV010000633.1:0-2535 GCA_965652755.1 uncultured Chryseosolibacter sp.
GTGTGTATCAAGTCAGTAACGGGACTCGGTTCCGGAATAATTATCAATAACCGTTTGATTCAAGGCAGCAATTGCGGCGCAGGTGAGGTCGGGTTACTCAGCTACCTGGATCACAATATTGAGTTTTATGCAAGTGGCAATTTCTTTGAGGCTTTTCATGCGACCCAGGCAATCAGGGCACATGATCTCGCGGTTGCCGGCGATGAAAAAGCATTGGGGTGGTGGCGCGAATTTGGAAGGCATATGGGCCACGCAATCAAAACCGTTGTGTATGCGTATGACCCGGAAGCGATTGTTATCGGCGGATCCGTGTCAAAAGCGTTTCGTTTCTTTAAAGATGCAATGATCCAGTCGCTGGATGATTTTACTTTCCCCGAATCCATCAAACGGCTGAAGATCCTTCAATCAGTGAATGAAGATATCACCCTGCTGGGGGCTGCCGCGCTCCTGGAAAATGAAAGTCACGAAATGGTAAAGCGGTAAAGCACGGAAGCGTTAACGATCGCTTCACGCCGGCTCCGAAATCTTGCGCAAAGATTGTATCCGCAGACGCAAAATGCCCCCATGCGAAGGTAATTTGTTGTATATATTTCCAGACGGAAAGTGCGTCAAAATTTCATATGTCCGAAAGTTTACAGCATGTTATCGAAGGGATAAAAGAAACAAAACATAAAACGTCTTTCTTTACGATCAATCACGTTGATGTTCCCATGGAACAATCGACACAATCATCTGAAACGAAAACTCAATTAAACAAAAATCTATGGAGCTAAATTTTTACCAGAAAAAGAGGCAATGCGGGAGATACGTGTTATCTCTGTTGTTATCGCTATTGCTTGTTGGAAATGGATTTGCGATACCATTACAGGACGCCCGGGTGACCGGTCGTGTAACGTCTGCGGAAGATAACGCCGGGCTTCCGGGTGTAAGTGTAGTTGTGAAAGGTTCACAGCAGGGCACGATTACGGATGCTGAAGGAAATTATTCTATTTCGGTCCCGAACAGTAATGCAACGCTTGTATTTTCATTCATCGGTTTTTCCGAACAGGAAGTAGCGCTCAATGGAAGAACAGTGGTTGACCTGTCACTTGAGCCGAGTATGGAACAACTCAATGAAGTGGTGGTTACCGCACTTGGCATCGAGCGGGAAGAGCGATCGCTCGGGTATGACGTAGCAAAAGTGGAAGGTGAAGACCTGAGGCAGGTATCTCAGGAGAGCGTATTGAGTTCACTGGCGGGCAGAGTGCCGGGCGTAACCATCAATCAGACGAGCGGACCTGGTTCTTCTATCAGCGTTATTATCCGTGGAGCGAAATCCCTCACAACTGACAATCAGCCTCTGTTTGTGGTAGATGGAGTACCGATGAGCAACACGTTAAATAACGTTGCGCAAAATGGCGATGGCAACGAGGTTGACTACGGAAATGCGATCTCCGACATCAATCCGGACGACATCGAAAGCGTTAACATCCTGAAAGGTCCCTCAGCCGCAGCGTTGTATGGTACCCGCGCGGGGAACGGAGTTGTGATCATTACCACAAAATCCGGAGCAAAGAAAAAAGCGTTGGGGGTTTCATTTTCAACCAGCAACGTGTTTGAAAAAGCTACCCGTCTGTTGGACTTCCACTATAAGTACGCGAATGGACAGCGCGAGGGCGTCTTCAATGAAGGATCTGCTTATTGGGGAGGACCCGAGTTAGATGCCGGAAACACCGCCGTCCAGTGGAACAGTCCATTGGATCAAAACGGCAATCCTGTTGCAACTGAATTAAAGGCATATCCGAATGCGATGAAGGATTTCCTCCAGGTTGGCGTTACATCTACGAACAACGTAGCCGTTAGTGGCGGAAGCGATAAAGGAAACTTCCGCGTTTCCTATTCCAACATGTTGCACAAGGGTATGATCCCGGGTTCCGACCTTGACAGAAATAACCTGAATACATCCGCTACCTTCAAGATACTCGATAACCTTACCTTCAGCTCAAACGTGAATCTCGGACGTACGAGTTCTGAAAATCGGCCCAGTATCGGCGACCGGCAGGCCAATCCCTTGGAAGCCATTTATGCTTCTTCTTATGTTGATTTTAATCAGATGAGAAACTATTGGGTTCCCGGCCAGGAAGAAATTCAGCAGTTGAGAACCGATAACATGGACAATCCCTATTTCATTGCTTATGGAATAAGAAACGGATTTGTGCGTGACAGGATTTTCGGAAACATTTCATTGACATACGATTTTACAGAGAATTTCTCATTGCTCGTGCGGCATTCGCTCGACCGTATCAATGAAGGAAGAGAAACCCGGATCCCGTTCAGCTATAGCCGGGCAGCCAAGGGAGGATATTTCCTGACCGATCTTCTTTCGCAGGAAACAAACTCCGACTTCCTCGCGACTTACAAAAAAGACGCCGGGCAGATCGACTTCAATCTCTCTGTAGGTGGTAATCTCATGCATCGGGAATCCTCAAGCTCCAGTGTGGGCTCAGGAGGGAATCGCAACAATGGATTGGTGATACCCGGTGTGTACAACGTGCA
>CBFGXV010000634.1:0-2534 GCA_965652755.1 uncultured Chryseosolibacter sp.
CAAGTCTCTGACCAATAAATCCACCGCCCCCGATAATAAGAATGCGCATATGTTGTTGTTAAGGGATCCTGATACTGAATTCGAAAATACGAACCTATTTATTTTAATGTAAATGTCACGCTCTTTCCCGCGTAGACATCCTGCGGCAGGTCGGCAATGATGAGCGTGCTCTCAGCGTCGGCTTGCGTTACAGACATTACTTGATCGCTGATCACGTCATAGTTTCCTGTCAGCGTCACCATGATCCTGCTCAACTTCCTGGATGGGTCAGAGACGGTCAGCTCAGTCACCTTATCCCCATTCATTTTCAGCATCGCCATGCCGGGGCTGTCCATCCTGATCTTCATGCCCTTCGATAGTTCAATCTCACCCGCGCGATAGAACGCAAGCTGGCAGATACCGAGCTTCGTGTTCATCACTCCCTGAATATCTGTATTGTTTGCAAGGATCTCAATGCCGCGATTGTTGTCACTGGTCTCACCCAAATGTTGGGCTGTTACATCAGGCACAACGATGTATTCGTAGGAGGCGCTATCGGGACTCTTACCATGATCAAACCAAATCTTGAAGACGTCTTTGGTGACCACCTCTGTTGAAATATTCTTTTGATCGGTGATGTCCGACCAGCGCCCTTTCTCTTCCTGGTTGGAAAGGCGGATCGCTGCCGGAGCGGGGAAGATGTATCCAACTTTGTCATGGTGAACGGACTTAACGCCGGAGAGCTCGTGATCGCCGCGCGCAAGCGTCTTTGATTCGCCATTCTGCAACAGGGTAACGTCACTCCGCAGCAGCGATTGGTTTATCGCAGTGGCTACGGGCAGATTGGGATCGGATCTGATACCGGTGCCCAGGCAAACATATTCCTCGTCGAAAAAGAACCATGATTTCTTCGCCTGTACCAGATCGTGCGGACTCCTGAAGTCGAAGGCAACCGCACCGTATAGACCATCAGTTACAGCCCCGACAAAATCCGTCAGGCCATCCATCTGGATCTTTTCCGGGTCATGCAACTTCGGCTTTTGCATGACTGTCGTCCCGGAGATCTTTTGCCAGTCGTAGACAGGCCAGATATCGTGGTACTCATCACCCTTCAACATCAGATAGTTCGTGCCGTCCGCCCTGTGGTGCGTGGGCTTGCCCGGCCCGTTGTAGGGTTCCTCCATGTTCCTGTTTCTCGTGGAGAACATCCGCACGGTAGTATAGAAACCAGGTCGCTGGAACACAAAATGTTCTGTTTGCCAGAAAAATTTTGCGAATGACCGCGATGGTTTGATCTCGCCCTTGCGCAGTTTAATGATCTCCTCCAGTTCATCCTTCCGGTAGTCGGTACTGATCAAAAGCCTTTCGATCTCAAGGGTGCCTGCCGGGTTGAAGGCAGCTTTCTGCGTGATACTCCGGTTCTTTACGCTGACGTCGACATAGATCCCATACACCATTTGTTTGTAAATGCCTTCAAGATAGTAGTCGACGAGATGGTTTATCTTTTCGACTGAGAAAGCATATTTGGTTTTGGCGACATAATATGACCACTCCCCGAATGCGTTCGCGTATTTCCCGTAGCCATACGAGGTCGTGTTATTGACGCGGTCGACCCTGTGGTGGAAGCTGTAGTCGTGCTGCATGCCGCGTTTACCCGTGGTGAACTTGATTTCGCCCTCGATGATCTTTATGATGGCATCGAATCCGGACTGATCGCCGAGGAACAAAAGATTTTTTGCCAGTATCCCGGCGATGACGATGCGGTCGCCACTCGGCCTGGCGCCGGAGGCGTTCATGTGCGCTCTTCCGATGATCGGTTGCGCCTTTTTTACAAGCTCATCCGGCAGCTCTTTGCCGATGATCAGCATGAGGTTGACGAGGTTGGTCGGCGTTGATATCTGGTTGTCATGCCAGTTGTCGCCGAAGAAGTCGTGATCGACCCAGTACTGCAGCGAAGTGATTATGCGTTCTTTTACGGCCTTGCTGCGATAATACTTTGAACCCCGGCTTTTGTACGCTTGTGCCAGCGTGACGAGATCGGATGTATGGCGACGATGCGGGAACCCTGCTGTGCGACTAAGGTCGCCGTAGTTTATATCGGGATAGCTGCCATCGGTATTCATCTTCGAAAGGATGGCTTGAACGTCGATGTCTTTGACACGTTCCTTCATCAGCTCGGAAACGACCCTGTCCCTGATTATCTGAAAATCATCAGGCGCGGCGTATGCCGAAAGAGTTAGCACTAGAAAAAGTAACACGAATACATGGGTTCGGAAAGGGCGTCTCATAGGCAAGGGAATCGGGGTAATCAGGTTATGGATGCTGCAGGCATAAACCTTTGAAGGAAGTTACTAAAATTCCGGTAACCCTTTGATGCTATAACACGAACGGTGTCCGGGTCTTTTCAGCGGATTGTCAGGTCTAAGTTCAAGGTTCAAGGTTCAAAGTTCAAAGTTTAAATTTTGTCCAGTTTGAGACTCGAGGTTGAGGGTACAGGCGGAAGAAGGCTCGGCGCGATCCACCCTTAAAATGTCGTTTCGCCCCCGGCGTTATTA
>CBFGXV010000635.1:0-2533 GCA_965652755.1 uncultured Chryseosolibacter sp.
CATTCCCCTATTGTAGATGAGCAGGGCGGCCGAAAGGTTTATGATGAACAGAAGCAACACGCGCACAGATCTGTTGCCAAGATATTGCTGAAAGAGGAAAATGGTATAGAAAGAACTGAAGGTCACTACAAACACGTGGAGCGTTGGAATACCAAAAGTTTTGTAGTCATATGATCTCCTCAATAAGATTTGAATGAGTGGCACTCCGCCCGCGTAAACGAATTCGGCGACCCAAAGCGCGTATATGGCAAGGGTGATGTTGACGGCATTCTTCTGTTGACTATCCGGCGTGCTGCTGCGCGTGATAAATCCTTTTTTCGAAAAGAGCATTCCAGCGAAGACATGAAAAAGAATGGTCAATGCTACGAAGACCACCACGGACGTTGTCAGCGGAGGATATAAACCCGACCAACCCAATGGGTAGAGGAGAAGCGCGGTCGCGAAAGCAAGGCTGTAGCAAAAATAAGGATTAACCATAAAGGGTATGATGAAAGCTGGTTGCAAGGAACCTGTGATCGCGGTACCGGATCGCGAGGCTGCACCCGCGGGCTAGCACGTTAAACCGGAGGAATGCGCTTCCTGAAGCCTTTGCCATCAGAAGCGCCGCGGCGCAATAATTCCGGAACCTGGCCAGGGCATCCTCCACATAGAGGTGCTCGTTGTCCGAAAAGGAATGTTGAAGGGATACATCAAGCACCACAAAGTGGTCTGTTACCTTTTCCAAACGGTTACCAAATGAAATATCACTGAAATCAAGCCGGATCCGTTCGTCATAACCGCCCGCAGCGCTGAAAGCAGATTGCCGAACAAAAAGTCCGCTATTTATGAACCGGTAAGGGCGCAGTGGCGCAATTTCGCCAATGGTTGTGATCCTTTTCCCGCGTCCGAATTGAAAGCGAAACGGCGAAAGCAATCCTTTCTTGTCGATAATGCGGGGAACGAATACGGGGGATAGTGGGTGTCTTGAGAGCGCCTCAATCATCTGAGAAAACAGGCTGACGCTAACGCTTGTATCTTGATCCAGCAACAGCATCCATTTTTTGTTCATGCGTGAAGCGTGATCAGAGGCGCGGTTATACGCACGGCTTACGCCGCCGTTATCAGGATCGTGAACATATGTTGCGTTCTCCCGGACGAGGGGAGAGGGATCGGGGCTGTTATCATACATGAATATGTGCGGTGCGGTAGTAGAGTCGCGCAGTGCCGCGTTGAGCGAGGTCAAGGCAACAGCGTCGCGGGGTTTGGTCTTGTAGAAGACCACAACAATGAGTAACTCGCTCAAAAAATCTGACAGATCCATATTTTATGGATGATGAAAGTAAATCATGGCTTTTCTGACCCGTCCAAAAAAAAACTTGATTTTCTGTGAAAACAATTCAATATTATCGCCCGGCCCGGGCAGTGAGCGTATCACGTGCGATAATTGGTAAGAGGGTAATTTCGTCAGGATTTAATCAAACATCAAGACTTACTTTGGCTGCCGGAAGCGAGGGAACTAAACACCACAACAATAAACATGAAAAAAATTGAGTCTATTCAGGATTACGAAGCAGAATATCGGAAAAGTATCGAAAACCCCGAAGCGTTTTGGGCAGAAATAGCGGACGATTTCAAGTGGCGAAAGAAATGGTCAAAAATCCTGGAGTGGGACTTTAAAAAGCCCGAGATAAAGTGGTTCCTGGGGGCAAAGTTGAACGTGACAGAAAACTGTCTCGATCGCCATTTGCCAGCCAGAGCCAACGATGCTGCTATCATCTGGGAACCGAATAATCCGAAAGACCCTGCACAAACCATAACCTACCAGCAACTGCTTGACGAAGTATGCCGGACAGCTAACATGCTTAAGGCGCAGGGTGTCAAAAAAGGCGATCGCGTCTGCATCTATCTGCCAATGATCCCGCAGCTGGCGTATACAATTCTCGCTTGCGCGCGCATCGGAGCCGTTCACTCGGTGGTGTTTGCCGGCTTTTCCGCCCGGTCTCTCGTCGATCGGATCACGGATGCTGGCAGTAAGATCGTTGTCACCGCCGATGGCGGATTCCGCGGTGAGAAGACCATCAACCTCAAAGGAATTATAGACGATGCGCTCACAAAGTGCCCTGACGTCGACAGGGTTATTGTTTATGAACACACCCGGACCAATGCGCCAATGAAGGCAGGTCGTGATTTATGGTGGCATGATGAGATCAAGAATGCCAGCACCTGGTGCGAGGCGGAGGAAATGGATTCCGAGGATCTTCTTTTTATCCTCTATACATCCGGATCCACCGGTAAACCGAAAGGAATGGTCCACACCTGTGGTGGTTTCATGGTCTATACGAACTACACTTTTCGAACGGTGTTTCAATACGAGCCCGGCCAGGTGTTCTGGTGCACGGCTGACATCGGATGGATCACGGGCCATTCATATATTCTATACGGCCCGTTGTCCGCGGGCGCTACTACAGTCATTTTCGAAGGCGTACCGTCATGGCCTGATCACGGCAGGTTCTGGCAGGCAATTGAACGTCACAAGGTCAATATCTTTTATACA
>CBFGXV010000636.1:0-2533 GCA_965652755.1 uncultured Chryseosolibacter sp.
CATGAGTTCAATCTCAATTCACACGGATTCGGGCATTTTTGAAGGTGAAATTATGTTATACGTCAATGACACGCCCCATTTGGAGCAATTGATCACAAAATTGCTCAGTGTGGAGGGTGTCATCAAGGTGAGTCGATTCGACTCTAAAGAATAAATCACTTTTGAAAGGGGAATTCGAATGTTATCTTTGACCCCGCAATTGAAATATGCCGCTGAATCCGACCATTTACGAAGAAGTCAAGAAGATCTTTACTGCCTATCTGGAAAATAAGGAGTTGAGGAAGACCCCGGAGCGTTATGCGATCCTGGAAGAGATATACTCGCGCGGAGGCCATTTCGATGTAGAGTCGCTCTATATCAGTATGAAGAACAAGAATTACCGCGTGAGCAGGGCGACGGTTTACAATACGCTTGATCTTTTGGTTGAATGCGATCTGGTATCGAAACACCAGTTCGGCAAGAACCTCGCGCAATACGAGAAGTCATACGGATATAAACAGCATGACCATCTGATCTGTACGGATTGCCACAAAGTTGTCGAGTTCTGCGATCCGCGCATTCAGAACATTCAGACAACGATTCGGGGGAATTCGGGCAGTTGGTGCGATGAATCTTGATCCCTTCGTTAACTGTGACAAAGCCAAAGACATCGTCACCGGGTATAGGCGTACAGCATTTTGCAAGCTTATAGTCGACTACATCCATGTCCTCACCGATGAGCAGACTGTCCTCGTACCGGCCTTTGATCTTGTTTATCTCCTGCTCAACCGGCCGGGCATCGGTCACAAGCACGTTGGGCTTGGACCGGATGGGTGAAGCGGGCTTATTCTCAACAAACCGTTTGATATCGGCCGTTGTAATAAAGCCGGCGCCTACACGGTAGTAAAGATCAAAATGAGTGGGCGCTTTGAAGTAGTCGCGCATTTGTTCGAGGATCTGCTGGTTGGGCTCTTCTTTGAGCTGCCGGACCTTTCTGAACACGATTTCTTTCCCATCCTCGGCGACCTTCTTTTTGTCCTCCTTGAGCTCTTCCTTGATGCGGGCCTTAGCCTTTGAGCTGACAACAAAGCGCAACCAGTCCTCATGCGGCTTCTGTTTCTGCGATGTGAGGATCTCAATCTGGTCGCCATTCTTTAACACATAATTAATAGGGACCAGTTTGTTATTCACTTTCGCTCCAATACACTTGGATCCAACCTGTGTGTGGATCTCAAACGCAAAGTCGAGTGCCGTCGATCCATAGGGAAGGTTTCGCAGCTCGCCCTTCGGAGTGAATACAAACACTTCGTCACTGAATAGGTTTCCGCGGAAATCGTCCACAAAATCAAGGGCCGAGTGATTGTGCTGCTCAAGCAGGTCGCGAACCCTGGCCAACCATTTTTCAAGGTTGGATTCAGCGGTCAGGTTTGTGTCCTTGTATTTCCAGTGGGCGGCATAGCCCTTTTCCGCGATCTCATCCATGCGTTTGGTCCGGATCTGTACCTCGACCCATTGACCGTTCTTGGCCATCACCGTTGTGTGCAGCGACTCATAGCCATTCGCTTTCGGCGTGCTGATCCAGTCGCGGAGCCGGTCAGGATTGGGTGTGTAATAATCCGTGACGATCGAATATACCTGCCAGCACAAAGCCTTTTCCTGGTCGACGGGTGTGTCGAGGATGATGCGGATGGCAAACAGATCGAATACTTCCTCGAAGGGAATATTCTGCTTGCGCATCTTGTTCCAGATGGAGTAAATAGATTTTGGTCTGCCTTTAATGTCGTACCTGATCTTCAGCTTGTTCAACTCCTCGTCGATCGGCACCATGAATTGTTTGATGAACTTGGTACGCACAGCCCGTGTCGCATCGATCTTTTGAACGATTGTATCGTAGATGTGCCGGTCAGTGAACCGCAGATAAAGGTCCTCCAATTCAGTCTTTATCGCGTTCAATCCAAGCCGGTGCGCCAGCGGTGCATAGAGATAAATTGTTTCCGACGCAATCTTCAGCTGCTTGTTGCGCGGCATGCTGTCGAGTGTGCGCATGTTGTGAAGCCGGTCGGCGAGTTTAATAAGAATAACCCGCACATCTTCAGAAAGGGTGAACAGCATTTTGCGGAAGTTCTCGGCCTGCTGCGAGCTTCCGTATTCGAAAACGCCCCTGATCTTCGTTAGGCCGTCGATGATCCTGGAGATCTTCTTTCCGAAAATGCGTTCGATGTCAGCGAGCTCAATGTCGGTGTCCTCCACTACATCGTGCATCAGGGCTGCTATAATGGAAGTAGTCCCGAGCCCGATCTCCTCGGTGCATATCTCAGCGACTGAAAGCGGGTGAAAGATAAACGGCTCACCGCTTTTTCTCCGCATATCCTTATGCGCTTCCAGGGATATGGTGAACGCCTTTTTTATGAGTTTGGCGTCGCCTTCCTTAAGAATTGGCTTAGCCTTGCGCAATAATCTCCGGTATCGATTTATTATTTCCTTTTTCTCCTGCTCGGCGTCTATTACCATCATTGAATCACTAATGTTTGCTGTGACCTATGTTACTCGTAAT
>CBFGXV010000637.1:0-2532 GCA_965652755.1 uncultured Chryseosolibacter sp.
AGATGCCTGCGCAATTCCTGGTCAGCGCCTTTGGAAAGAACGGCCTTTCGCTGTGGAAAAAGGCGCACGCCGAGGATACCTCGCCGGTCGTGCCGTACAGCGAACAAAAGTCGATCTCCACGGAATGCACGTTCGACAGCGATACCATCGACGTAAGGCGGCTCAAGTCGATACTGATCGCCATGGTCGAGAAGGTCGCCTTCAATCTCCGTGAACAGCGAAAGCTCGCGTGCTGCGTCACCGTAAAGATCCGATATGCAAACTTCGATACCGAGACCAGGCAGATCCATATCCCCTACACGGCTTCGGACCACGTGATCATGCGTATAGTGATGGAGTTGTTCAACAGGCTGTATAACCGCAGGATGCTTATCCGGCTTGTGGGCGTGCGTCTCAGCGGTTTGGTCCACGGAAATTACCAGATCAGTCTTTTCGACGATACCGCGGAGAACATCAACCTCTATCAATCCATCGATCACATCAAACACAAATACGGAGTAGAGAAACTGATACGCGCAAACACGATAGACGTAAACAAGAGGCTGAGAATGGAGCTGAACATGTTTAAAGCGAATGTCACCAATGGTCCAGTGCAGAAATGATGCGGCCGCAAGATGGCGGCCACATCGCAGGGGACTTACAAAAAGCGAGCATCATAAGAATCAATCTGTAAAAGGATTGAAGAAAAAAAATAAAACTAACTGATATGAAACTAGACACCCGATCATCCCTTCACACGCAGCAACAATCAGTCAAGGAACTGTTCTTTATCATCTCTCCGCCGCGACATATCCTCAGCGACGTGTCCGTGCTGAAAGATGACGTGCACTATCTCATCGGACACGAGCTGGAAGACCGGTTCACGAAAGGTAACATCGCGCTCTTTAAATACAGCGATACCGAGAATCGCATGAATCACATGCTGCGGTTCGTGGAAGCCAGGGCGGCCGCGATCGAGCCGTTCAACGTTTTTCTCAAGGACTTCGGTGTCTTTTACAACGGTTCGTTCCGGACAATCTATATGGATATCGTGAACAAGTCGCCCATCCAGGAGATCTTCGAAAAGATCGTGAAGGAAGATCCCGATTACATCCCACACATCACGATCGCGAAAAATCTGGCGATCAACGATTTTCTCAGATGCTGGCCCTATCTCAAGGGACTGCGTTACAGCAATCAGCACTTCCTGTGCGACCGTATTACCGTGCTCGCAAGGGCGGAAAAGAAATGGATGCACTATAAGGACGTCCTCTTTGGCCCGCGATCCCCGAAAGGCGACTAACGGATTGCCACATAACCAAATGTGAGCCTTCCCTTAAGGTCGCCGGCGAATTGCTTCTCTCACACGACGGAGGCGCAGACGTGCAACATTAAACCAAGTTCATATGGACCCTCTCAACATTCTCAGAAAACAATTTGGGTATCCGGCCTTCCGGCTCCACCAGGAAGCGATCATCTCGTCGGTGCTTGCCAAAAAAGACACCTTCGTTCTGATGCCTACGGGCGCGGGAAAGTCGATCTGTTACCAGATCCCTGCACTCATGCTCGATGGACTTGCCATCGTGGTATCACCGCTCATCGCCCTCATGAAAGATCAGGTAGACGCCCTGCGCACAAACGGCATCCATGCAGCGTACATCAACTCCACACAGACGTGGCAGGAACAGGAAAACATACTTCGCGATGCGCGTACTAAAAAACTGAGGCTCCTGTATCTCGCTCCCGAGAAACTGATGCGCAACGCCATGGCGTTCCTTGAAACGCTTAAAGACATCCGCATAAGCCTGCTGGCAATTGACGAAGCTCACTGTATCTCGCATTGGGGGCATGACTTCCGGCCGGAGTACCTGATGCTCTCGGGCTTAAAAAAAACCTTCCCTGATGTTCCGGTGATAGCGCTCACCGCCACAGCCGACAAGCTTACGCAAAAAGACATCGTCGAAAAACTTGAACTCAGGGACCCGGCGATATTTGTATCGAGCTTCAACCGCCCCAACATACGGTACACGGTCGAGGGGAAAAGAACCGACAGCTTCAGACGTTTGCTCGGGTTGATCGACAAATACAAGAACGAGTCGGGAATCATTTATTGCCTCTCGCGCAAGTCAACGGAAGCGCTGGCTGCTGATCTCGCGCTTCACGGAATTGCAGCGCTTCCTTACCACGCCGGAATGGATCGCGAACTTCGAAGCATCAACCAGGAAAAATTTCTCCGCGACGAGGTCCGGGTCATCGTCGCAACCATCGCGTTCGGCATGGGCATCGATAAATCCAACGTTCGCTACGTCGTGCATATGGACCTGCCCAAGAATATCGAAAGCTACTATCAGGAGACCGGAAGGGCCGGGCGCGATGGAATTGACAGCGAAGCCCTGCTCTTTTATTCGCCCGGGGATGTGATGAAGCTGAAAAAATTTTCGCTTATCGAAAACAACGCCGAACAGACTGACGTGCTCCTGAAAAAACTCGATCAGATGGGCCGTTACGGAGAACTCCGGAAGTGCCGGCGAAAATACCTGCTCAATTATTTCG
>CBFGXV010000638.1:0-2528 GCA_965652755.1 uncultured Chryseosolibacter sp.
ACCTGATGTAGTCATTTTCATCGATGATCACCGTATCCGGCGGGAATGTTTTGATAGTACCTTCTTTCTTGAGTTTTTCCAGGAGGGTGTTATCGATGGAAAATCCGGCTGGTGTGATGTCGGTCGTCATGAGGTCTTGCAGTCAGTGAAACTTGAAAACAGGATTTGGGTCAAATTAATTCAACGGCGGGGTTACGGGGGAAACAAATGGTGAATGGTGAGTGGTGAGTCTGTCCATGGAGGACCTTTCGGGGTAGTTGATTGGCAAACAAATTCGATTAACGTTCGATCCCAACGGCGACGGGGGAGAAAGACAGAGGAGAGAAGAAGGCCGTAGCCAATCCATAAAAATGAATTGCCTGTCAGTGATGAAATCCAACATTTGGTTCATTTATATACCCGATCAATTACAACATCTGCAATTCGGCCTGCAAGTTTTTGCGCGCCTGTACCTCGAACTGTCCGTAGAATTCTTTCGTCTTGAATATCTGGTCCATGTTTAGAAAGTGAAGCAGCACCTTTTTTCTTCCTGGATTGTATAGCATGTCAGGATACATGGCGTATTCGCGCCTGATGTTCTTCAAGTAAAGATTGTAAGTGGCGGCATCGGATCCAAGTATGGAGAGGTCCGCATCGGTGAACAGGTTGGTTTCGTGGTCCGCGGCCTCATGTTTTTTTGTAGCCAGGATCAGGCGCTGACACACAGTCACATATTCATCCGGCACCCGGAGGCGTTTAAGGCGATCTCCTGCAAGGAAGGCGCTCTTCTCTTCATTGTTACTTCGCAAGGCATTGTAGACAGCATCGTGATAACAAAGAGCAAAAATGATGGTAGGCCAGTTCCGGAAAGCATCTCTCAGGGGCAGGAGATATTTTAGCATGTCATCGAGATGGGTTAACGTATGGTAATGTCTCTTTTTCGCGGAATATTTTTCCCCGAGCTCATGCCACAGGCTTTCCGCGATTTTACTGTCGTGGGAGAATTCACCTGCCGCGTTAAAAAAATGTTCCTGGATGTTCACTATTCAAAGATGTCTAAAGTTTGCGATTCCCGGTAGGGTTAGCGGTATTTGCAGTGATGTGTGGAAAACCGTTGGGTCTCCACCCTTTGAGGGCGCCCATCCTACGTAACCGAAGTTGGAACGTGGAATTATTATTTTCGACCCTTGGTTTGGAGGCTGGCCGCCTACTATTTAACGAATACGTAATGCTGCGCTAAAAAAATGGTTGCGGCCGGTTGTGGCATATAAATTTACAGTAGTCAGGCGGACTTGTTATACATTAGCGCCGGAGCACGAAATAATCACAAAACACATGCGTTCCGTATCTGATGCTTTCCCTGACCATTAAAAGTTTTTCTTGTCCATGAAGCTCCTTTTCCGAATTATGATATTGACCAGTATGTTCGCCGTGTCCGCTTGCGGGATCCAGAGTCCGCAGCAGACATCATCTGCGCGCGCCGCGTATGGGAATGCTGCACCTGATTTTAAGGCCAACAAGAAGCAGAATCAGAAAAGAAAAAAGAGTGCACGCAAGAAGGCCAAAGGGAAGGAAGCGCGGGAGAACGATTCATACTTTCACGGCCGGCCGTATTAGGTTCGATAGAAGACTAACAGTCCTAGCCACTTAGCGCATGGGGTGGGAATGTGCGTTTATATTCTGTCAAAGTCCGGGCATTTCTTAAATTAGTACCCTAAATTGCCGCGCAATGGGACAGGGTGTTTACCTCCATGCCTTACTATATCTGACCGTTCTCTTATCTTCTTTTGATAATAGCTTTGCTCAGGTGGATTTCGATCACTACAGACCGCGGAGCAATCACTCGGCCGGATCAACGGACCTGATAGAATCAGTGAAGCATAATCTCCGGCAGGAGACCTTTGCCCTGAACGAGTCGGAAAAAATTCAGGTTGTGAAACGATTGAACGCCGAGCGGACCCGCCTCATCGTTGATATGGTACAAAACGGTGCCTTCATCAAAGACGATTCGCTGGAAACATACGTGAACACGATCCTTCAAACCATTCTCAAGAGCAATGGCATAACGATCACCGGTCACCCCCGTGTACTGATCCTCGACAGTCCTGAGATAAATGCCTACTGTTTTGGTCAGGGGATCTACATTGTATCGATAGGTCTGCTTGGAAGGATCGACAGCGAAGACGAACTGGCGTTCACAATCGCTCACGAAGTTGCACATGACGTCCTCGGGCATATAAAAACACGCCTGGTCCAGGAGGCGGAGGTTAGTTTGGCCAAGAAAAGCCGCGAGCAAATAAGAAAGATCTTGTCGGGAACGATCAGTGTAAAAGATGTCCACGAATACAAGACACTCATTTACGGCGCCAGCCAGCACAACAGGGTGAGAGAAATGCAGGCTGACTCGACGGGCATTTCGTTAATGCAGCGAGCCGCTTACGATCAGGACGCTGCATCCTCGATGCTTACAGTACTTGATGAATCGTTGGAGCCGAAATTCGATATCGGTCTTGATCTGATCTGGCCGTTGAATTCTACGGAATATCCGC
>CBFGXV010000639.1:0-2511 GCA_965652755.1 uncultured Chryseosolibacter sp.
CTGACCTCGGCGACGGTGACCTTCAGCGTCACCTGATCCTCGCCGATGATCTTGGCTGGGCCGACGTCCACCCGGACATGTCGCGGATTGATATTCCGAACCTCCGACGTCTGCAGCAGGAAGGCATCACCCTGACGAGCTTTTACTCCTCCGCGTCCATGTGTTCGCCGGCGCGGGCGGCATTCCTCACCGGGCGGTATCCCCACAGCGTTGGCATGCCGGATCTCGCAAGCCCGACGCGCCGTAACAACATACCTATCCTCGCACTTGACCATTCAGCGCTCACCATTCCCGAGGTACTGAAGCGATACAACTACCGGTCTATGCTCGCAGGTAAATGGCATCTTGGATACGAGGCGCGCCATTGGCCGCGGACCCATGGCTTCGATGAATTTGACGGTTCATTGATCGGCACACCGGGATTTTATGATGTAAAAGAGACGTACCACAATGAGTCACGTGTCAACGTGAATCAATATTTCACCGACTACATCACTGATCGGTCACTCGCTTTTATCAGGGAAAGGAGGACGCCTTTCTTCCTTTACGTTGCTTACAACGCCCCCCACTATCCGCTGGAAGCCCCGGCAGAACTTGTTTATAAATACAGGATGCGTTTCCCCGATGATGGCCTATATGCGATCTACGCGGCGATGATTGAAAGAATGGACCAGGGCATTGGAAAAATACTCAACACCCTCGATTCACTTGATCTGTCTAAAAACACTTTGATCGTATTTTCGTCGGATAACGGACCATCAGCCGAGCCGCGCACATATGGGTTGTCGGGAGCCCGGCTTTCAGCGGGCCCGCTGCGCGATCATAAATATTCAACGCATGAAGGTGGCATTCGTGTTCCCTTCATTGCCCGGTGGCCCGGCAGGATTTCATCAGGGGTAGTGCGGCCCGAACCCGCAAGCATCATGGACATGCTTCCAACATTTCTCGATGCGGCAGGGATCGAAGCCGATAAAGATCATGAGGTCCACGGCATCTCTGTCCTTCCGTTGTTAGAGAACAAAGTTTTTCCCGAAGACAGAACTTTGTTCTGGGAGGATCAATATAACCTCGGCGTGCGCAAAGGAAAATGGAAGCTTGTCCACAGGTTCTATCACGAGAAACCATTCCTGTATGATCTCTCAAATGACATCGGTGAGCGCCGGGATCTTGCGGCCGTATATCCAAAGATTGTGGAAAGCTTGCTCGACGCCCACGCAGACTGGAAAGCAAAATATTACCCTGAAGCGGTTCCCCGTATAACGAAACATTCTGAGTACATCTTCCCGTCAAAATGATCCAAACTTTTCGTTCCGGACGGGCAATCCCGAACAAAACAGATCGATCAGCTTTCGCTACACGGTCATTTCAGAACATCGATGAGCATGTTGGCTATGACGTCATAACCTTTGTCGCTCGGGTGAAGGCCGTCATACGTCATATCGATCGCCTCCAAAGGATAAGGGTATTCATCCGACAGCGGGTTGAAGGGCTTGTCGACAAAATCGGGGAACGAATGATTCTTATATTCCCCGGAAACGGGATCCCTCAGGCGCTTGAAACGCACGAGATTTTCGTGTGTAATTCCGCTCTCATTGTACAGGTCTATGACTTCAAAGCCTTCCAGTTTTCCTACCTGCGAAATGGCTGCGGCAAAGTCTGCGAGCGATTGATTGTTCTTTTTCCTGTATGACCCGTAGGCGTTATTGGTCATGTTGCTGATATACACAAAGTCTACGCGCTGCATTGGAGTGAGAAGAACGATCTGCGCGCGCTCATTCAGGCTCTTGAGGTAGTCGGTTATGATCCGAAGCGATCCAAAGAAAGTTTCATGCCCAGCATTGTTCTGGTAATCGGTTAGTGTGCCGATGGGGCGCCCGCGCCACCAGTCATTCGTTCCGAGGAAGACCGTATACAGATCGGCCTTGGCCAGGCCAAGCCTGTGGATTTCCCTTGCGACTTCTCCCGCGGTCCAGCCATTAAATCCTTTGTTCGTATAGTGAATGTGAGGCAGTTTCCGTACCACCCGCGTCATGTAGCCTGCTGTGATCCTGTTACCCGTCTCATCCGGATGTTCATTCAAATAGGTGATCGAATCCCCGAGGGCAACCCATGATCTTTCTCTCGGCGAGCATCCGGCAAGTAAGGCAATGATCAGGGGGTAAATGGCTCTCATCATGGAAACGCTGGAAATATTTAATCTCATGGTGCAAAATGGGAAAAACGCGTGATAAGTATATCATGGTGGCATGAAACGGATCGTTCGTGCCCGTCCGGATGAAGCGAGATGTCTCCTATACCGTCACTTATGCGCGCATATCGAAACCAGGGCCGCGACGGTTGGATTGTGTTACTGTGAACGCTTTCCTGAATTATCTGAACGAGCAGCTTATAAAGATCCAGCACGGCGATTTTAAAGCCATATCGAAAACAGATATATAAATATGATTTCCAGTGGCCGGATTGAACACCCCTCTGCGGTTCACTGGCGATATTCAGTACTGGTGCCGCCCG
>CBFGXV010000640.1:0-2504 GCA_965652755.1 uncultured Chryseosolibacter sp.
AAAGAAAGCCAGCTATGAAGACATCAAGAAGGCAATGAAAGACGCCTCCGAAGGAGAGCTGAAAGGCATTTTGGGATACACGGATGAAGAAGTTGTGTCACAGGATTTCCTGGGAGATTCCAGGACTTCGATCTTTGATGCAAAAGCCGGGATCGCCCTGAACGAAAATTTCGTAAAGGTTGTGGCCTGGTATGACAACGAGTGGGGATACTCCAACAAACTCATCGACCTCGTTCAGGAACTGGCGAAAGTCTAGATCAGCTTAACAAATATTTTGTGAAAAGGCCGCTTTTTAGCGGCCTTTTCGCGTTTCAGGCACAAAGATTTAAGCATCGCCGGTAGGCTTACAGGCTATTTTCAGGATTTTTTCGTTTATACAGTATCAGGGAGGTAAGAATGCAGGATTTTTACGAAGCCTTAGGTGTTTCCAGGACAGCAAGCCAGATGCAGATCAAAGCTGCATTCAAGAAAATGGCAATGCGCTATCATCCTGATCGCAATCCCGGCAACAAGCAGGCTGAGGAAACTTTTAAATTGCTGAACGAAGCCTACCACACGCTGTCCGATCCAGTCAAAAGATCTCGCTACGACTCACGCTTCCATATTATTACAGAAGAACTCAATGAAGCCTACTGGCAGGAGATCAAACGCAAGCGTTACGAGCAGTGGAAAAAATCCCGCGACTCCCATTACCGGCTCGATAAAAACTATTTCAAGATCCAGGGACTGGCATTCCTTGTTTTCCTGCTCATCGCAGGCTTCTGCTTCGCGATCATTAACAGCGCACATTATTACGTACGCCAGCAACAGATGGAGAAGTGGCGAGCCAACAGCATGCAACTCAAGCAGGTCAATGGGTTGTTCGGCGAAGGAAAATTCCACGACGCATTTTCAATGATCAGATCCATGGAAGAAAAGGATCCCCTTGACTTCCGCTTTGGATTCGTCCGCGACAGTCTCGTCGACGCCTTGCGCAAGCAAGCGGATCTGGAATACCGGCAAAAGGATTTTCGCTCTGCGGTCAGCCACTATCTCGTGCTGAAGAATTATGAACACCCCATCCGCTACGAGACCCTCGAGAACATGTCGATGTGCCAGTTCTACCTCGGAAACTATAAAGAATCGCTGGAAGCACTGAAACATCTTCACAACCAGCAGCCAGGTGATCTTGGCCTCGTTTACAAGATCGGGTGGATCAACCTCGAGAAGCTTGACAATCCCGTTGAAGCGCTCCAGTACTTTACCATGGGTAAAAAACTTTTCAAGGAAAACCTCAGCAGGGTATACGGCAATGCTTTCCAGGTTGTCATGAACCCCGATGACGCGCCGGATATATATTTCAGCATCTTTAAGGGACGAGCCGCTGCCAACATGAAGCTTGGGAATTACACAGACGCGGTCACGGACTGCAACTGGGCAATTTTCCTCAGGCCGGAGGATGGTGAGGGATATTACCTACGCGCCCTGGCAAACATCAGCACGAAAGATTACCAGGCCGTTTGTGACGACGTTACCAAAGCACGCCAGCTCGGATCGGTGCAGGTTACTACGATCAGCAAACAATACTGCCAGCTATATGGCAGCAGCCAGCTCAGCACCCGCGATTAAGCATCTCCTCTTTCCAGCAAGCGAAAATTGTTGCTCCCGCTGATAGGAAGGCAACAACATTTGCATTTCTTTGTAACTGGTCTTTGTGACGATAACATGACTGGGCTCACCAAGGAACAAACCGACTCTATCAAAAAAAGCTACCTCAACATCATCGGGCTGTTCCTGACGCAGGAAAAGATCGAAAGCAGGTATCTCCGCTGCCTGCTGAAGTGGGGTTTCGAACTTAACGTGAGTCCGGAAGATCTGCGTCACGCGAAGATCGATTTCTCGAGCCTGAAATTCTCTCATCCCGGCGACAAGCTTGAAAACATCGAATCCATTTACCACCTCGTGCACATGATCTGCCTCGACAACGTGGTAGAAGATGTCGAACTGGAGATCGCCTCCATGTACGCGGTAAAACTCGGCTTCAAAGGTTCCCTGGTCAGCGACCTGCTAAAGTCAATTGTGACAGCAGACAGTGACGGAAGCCCGCCGGGCAATGTGCGTCAACAGGTCATAGACTTCATGAAACTGAACAATCAACTCTGAGTTGCCGGTTGTCATGCGCGGTCCGAAGACCAAAATCCGTCCCATTGTAACTTCTTAATAAAGGTCTGGGAACCACACCCTTGCCGTAATTCCATTATTTGGTGCTTTAAGAATACTGATGTAGGATTTCGGCCGGGTTTTAACGGTATTCTCAATTTTTGGTGATCATCTTTGAAGTATAAATACTCGTTCCAAAAAAAAACCTAATCACCATGAACAGAGTTGACTTCAGAGGAATCGCCCAGGCACGGATGGCCGCAAGGCTCAGGCAGGTTCTTGTACTTTTTTTAGCCGTCGTAGTAGGGATACTCGTTTCGGTTTCCGTGAATTTTTAAACTAACAAAACCACCCTTTGACAAGTC
>CBFGXV010000641.1:0-2503 GCA_965652755.1 uncultured Chryseosolibacter sp.
GTGCCATTTTCAAGCGCAGTCAGCGTCAGTAAAAAAATTACGAGCAGCGAAGAAATAACCCCGCAATCAGGGGATGAGTCCCGGCTAAGGGACTCTTCTGTTCACACGCTTATACAACATCAGTTAAACCATTTGTGTTTTGAGTAACGAACTAATTATTAGTGCCACTCAAGATGGATGTCGTATAGCCCTTCTAAAAGACAAGACGCTCGTAGAATTCCACCAGGAAGCAGAGGGCAGCAAATTCACAGTAGGTGATATATATCTGGGTACTGTTAAAAAAGTAGTTCCCGGATTGAATGCAGCCTTTATCGATGTCGGATATGACAAAGATGCTTTTCTGCACTATCTCGACCTCGGACCTCAGTTTAGTTCACTTCAAAAGTTTACGAAACTGGTCCGTGCGAAAAAGATGAATGGCGGAAGACTTGACAAATTCAATTCGGAACCTGATATCGATAAGCATGGAAAAATTATCCAGCAGCTTACCAAGAATCAGTTAATACCGGTCCAGATTGTCAAAGAGCCAATTTCAACAAAAGGGCCACGATTATCCTGCGAGTTATCATTGGCCGGCCGATACCTGGTCCTAGTGCCATTTTCAAGCGCAGTCAGCGTCAGTAAAAAAATTACGAGCAGCGAAGAAAGAAAAAGACTTCTTCGCCTCATCCAGTCCATCAAACCCGAAAAATTCGGTGTCATTATCCGCACTGTTGCGGAAAATAAGGAAGTTGCCGAACTCGATCGCGATCTGCGCAACCTGGTGAAAACCTGGGAGGATGGAATGGGTCGCCTGGCCGCGTCACAACCGCGCGATAAGATCATCGGCGAACTCGACAAAACTTCGTCGCTGCTTCGGGATCTTCTCAATGAATCGTTCGACAACGTTCATGTCGACGACAAGAAGATGTTCGATGAGATTAAAACTTACATTAAGACCATCGCGCCGGACAAGGAAAAGATCGTAAAGCTCTATACGGGCAAAGCCAAGATCTTTGAACACTACGGCATTGAAAAACAGATCAAGTCTGCATTCGGCACTACAGTAAGCCTGCGAACTGGCGGGTATCTCATCATCGAACACACGGAAGCCCTTCACGTTATTGATGTCAACAGCGGCAACAAATCAAACCGCGAAGAGAACCAGGAGACTACCGCATTCTCTGTTAATGTTGAAGCCGCCAAGGAAATTGCAAGGCAACTGCGTCTTCGGGATATGGGCGGCATCATTGTTATCGACTTTATCGATATGAAAAGTCTCGATAACAAGAAGCTTATCTACAAGGTGATGAAGGAAGAAATGATGGATGACAAGGCCAAGTCTACCATACTTCCGCTGTCGAAATTCGGCCTTATGCAAATCACGCGGGAGCGCGTGAGGCCGCAAATGAACATCATCACAAAGGAGACCTGCCCGACGTGTAATGGCACGGGCAAGATCACTGCTTCTATTTTGACATCAGATCTGATCGAAAAAAATATTGAGCACCTTCTGGTGAAACAAAACGAGAAGGACCTTGTGCTCGCGGTGCATCCCTACCTCCAGGCTTATTTTACGCAGGGCCTGATATCCCAGCGAATGAGATGGTACTTCAAATACAAGCGTTGGGTTAATATTGTTGTCGACACGTCCCTGGCTGTCACTGAATACAAGTTCCTCAATAAGGAGGGTGAAGAGATCCAGTTAACCAATTGATAAAAAGCCAGCACACCGCTGGCTTTTTTAATGGGCTGGTGAGTAAACAGAAAAGGCCAGCAGATGGTGCTGACCTTTTGGTTTGCAGAATTTTGGATTGGACTACTTTTTTGAAACCTTTCCGCTGTAAGTCCTTCCGTCAACTGTGAGCCTGTAGTAATAGATTCCGTGGGGAAGTCCTGAGCAGTCTAACCGGATGAACTGGTTCTCTGGATGCGTTTCGGAGGAACGCGCCACCGTATTACCGTATTGGTCGATGATTTCCAAATTGACATCTGCGCCCGGCAGATTCCATTCAAAGTTTATCATTTCGGAAAAAGGATTAGGGTACACCATCACCAACTGGTTGGTTGCAGAAGCTTCAATGGATGTTGCTTCCGACCCCACGCACTGACCGGCTTTGTATGAGACGGTGGGAGTCCAACCATCAGGATCACAGGAGTCCGTTTCACAAAGCGTAAATCGCACAGTAAACGCGTCAGCAATCTTCCCAAATGAGTTGATGCCTTCTACCTTTAATCCATAAAGACCGGTCGTGGGATCCTTTCCAAACTCCATGGCCCAGGATTCAGAGTTCGAGTAATTGCTGATCGTGCCACAAGGTATGGCCAATGTCCAGTGTGACAGATCCTGGTTGCAAAGACCAGTCGTACTTACGACCATTTCATAAGTGCGGCAGCTGCCGGATGCTGCGATCACTTTTGCACTCGTCGAGAAACATTCTTCGCAGGTCTCACTTCCGCCGTTATCAGGATCTTCGCCACCGGGAAGTTCCCCGCCTGGTTCTTCGCCGCCGGGATCAGTACC
>CBFGXV010000642.1:0-2501 GCA_965652755.1 uncultured Chryseosolibacter sp.
GGAACACGGAGGACTCAGCTACTACGAGGACGCATCGGGAACCCGAATCCCGACCAGCGCATCAGAGGGACCTTCAGGAGAAAAAGTCTATCACGACGGAATGATCCTGCCCGGAGTAAAAGGCGACGGCACACCCAATGATTACATTGCATCGTCCGCAGATTACTACTGGACGGTGTACAACTGGGGCGGTCCTCAGTACAGCCCTAATACGCGATACGAATTATACATCCAGGAGAACAGTTATGTCAAGATGCGTGAGCTCTCACTGAGCTACAGGTTGCCGAAAACATTCGCCAGTAAGATCCGTGCGAACAACATTGAGCTTTCCGTGTTCGGACGCAACCTCTTCTTCCTGTACAGGACATTAAAAGACCTCGATCCGGAGCAGACAACTGCCGGGTCGCGGTGGTACCAGAATCTGACGAACGTCGGCACCAATCCTTCTACCCGCACGATCGGCGGTTCCGTAAGGGTTAATTTCTAATGAATGTCACTATGAAAAAGCTCAAAAATATTTATCATATGAAAAGATTACTCCTCATCACGTCGATATTGCTCACAACGGTATCGGCCTGTGTAAATGAAGACTTCGAGGAAAGCTATGCCAATCCGTCAAAGATCTCAGTATCGTCAGTAGAAAAGCAATTCGCGGGTTTTCTGGCCTCGAACCGCGAATACGTTGTGCCGAGCTACTGGAATTACTTTGTCGTGTTGCGAACAACCGTCAACCGTTACACACAGGCTGTGGGATGGGTTAATTCAACAGCACAGTATGTCCCTGGCGCCGGGCTTGTGAGCAATCGGTGGGATAACTATTATGGTTTCCTTGGGCAGTACAGAGAGCTGGAAAAGATCTATGCACAGCTTCGTGCTGCCGACCAGGCCGACAAAAGGATCTTCATGATCGCCGCGACAATATACCTGTATGACCACACGCAAAAAGTGGTGGATCTCCACGGTGATATTCCATTTTCCGAAGCTGGAATGTTGAGCAAGAACGGAGGGGATTATGAAGCGTCGTTGGCGAAGTTCGATGATGCTGAGACCATCTACACCACCATGCTGGACGGCCTCAAAACGTTCGCCGGTGAATTAAACGACATCGATGTTCCAACAGGTATTCAAACTGGCTTCAACACGCAGGATATCATTAACAATGGTGACATCGAAAAATGGAAGATGTATTGCAACTCACTTCGTCTGCGAATGCTGATGCGGGTGTCAGATGTGGGATCGTTCCAGTCAAGAGCCAGCTCTGAAATCGCGTCCATCCTCGCAGACCCCGCAGCTTTCCCTATCGTGACGGACAACATGGATAACATTCAGATAGATATCCATGATCTGAGTACTCCCATCAACTCGAGGGGTTTCAGAACAGGTCTGGAAGACTGGAATGGGAATCTTGCTGGCAAGACGATGATCGACCAACTGAAGAACACATCCGATCCGCGTTTGCGTGTACTCTTTGAACCCGGAGCAAATGCAGGCGGGTCTTATGCAGGCCTTGATCAGACGTTGCCTGCGACTGACCAGCAACAACTGGCGGATGGCGGGACCATCTCAATCTACAACCGGTCGACTTTGAGCCGCAATGAATATTTCCCCGGAATACTGGTCACCGCGGCAGAAGTGAATCTGTTACTGGCGGAATATTACCTCAATGCGGGAAATGATGCGCAGGCCGAAACTGCTTATACTACCGCCATCGAACAATCTATCGCGCAATACTACGAGATCAGGGAATTAAGTAATGACAACACGTCCGGCAGCGTCGCAGTGGTCACGGATGCAGAGATCCTGACCTATCAGCTTAACCCTT
Organism: uncultured Chryseosolibacter sp.; assembly: GCA_965652755.1. Lineage (GTDB taxonomy): Bacteria > Bacteroidota > Bacteroidia > Cytophagales > Cyclobacteriaceae > Chryseosolibacter. Next base: position 1,823 of record CBFGXV010000642.1, read on the forward strand.
CCGTGAATTGGGACCTTGCAGGGACTGCTGCCGAAAAACTGCGACTCATCGCCGTTCAGAAGTGGCTGCATTTTAACGTTGTGCAACCCATTGAAGGGTGGGCTGAACTCAGACGTCTGGATCTTCCGAACTTTACTTTCCAGACTGACAATTCAAATGCACAGAAACTACCGCCGTCCCGGTGGTTATACGCCGCGAGTGAAAACACTTACAATACCGAGAATTATAATATGGTTCGGCAGAGTGATAATCTGACGACCAAAATATTCTGGGACGTCCAGTAGCAAGTTAAGTCGGGGTTAGTAACCGGGTTGCGTCATTGTAGCCCGGTTTTTTTTTGTGGGGCGGCTCGCTATGAATGCTTACCTTTGATTTATACCGTCACCTAAGTAATGTCAAAACGATTATCGCTACCGATCCTCCTGATCATTTTCGCACATTCTTCTTTTGCTCTGGCCAACTACGGCGCTATCGTATTACCCGGTAAGCCGCGAGCCGATTCGACGGGGGCTACAAGGCCAAATATTGTCCTGTTTATCGCAGATGATCTTGGTGTCAATGATATCGGTCCCTATGGAAACCGCGTTGTGAAAACACCGAATCTGGACAAGCTGTCAAAAGAGTCCATGCTGTTCAGACGTGTATTCGCCGGATCGCCCACATGCAGACCGTCGCGCAG
>CBFGXV010000643.1:0-2499 GCA_965652755.1 uncultured Chryseosolibacter sp.
GAGGAAGACATCGACGGTATCGCCTTTCACGCGAAAGGTGCCGCGCTTGAAATCAGCTTCTGTGCGGTTGTAAAGGATGTCAACAAGTCCGAACAGCAGCCGGTTTCGAGCGAGAACTTCACCCGTCTTGAGCTTGATAACATTTTTTCCGAACTCGTCCGGATTGCCAATACCGTAAATGCAGGAAACCGACGCTACGACAACGACGTCGCGCCGCCCGGTGAGCAGCGATGAAGTGGCGCTGAGCCGGAGTTTTTCGATCTCCTCATTGATGGAAAGGTCCTTTTCAATATAGAGGTTCGACGATGGAATGTATGCTTCAGGCTGATAGTAGTCGTAATACGAAATAAAATACTCAACCGCGTTGTCGGGAAAGAATTGCTTGAACTCACCGTACAGCTGGGCCGCCAGAGTCTTGTTGTGACTCAGCACCAGCGTCGGCCTGCCCGTCTGGGCAATGACGTTGGCAATGGTAAAGGTCTTGCCGCTGCCCGTAACACCGAGCAGGGTTTGATGTCCTTCTCCTTCCTCAAGACCCTGCACCAATTGAGCGATTGCATGGGGCTGGTCACCGGTGGGTGTGTACTCGCTGGTTAATTTGAATTCCATGGAAAATTAATGAATGACTATCAGTGCATTCTAAACACTGCAAAGCAAACAGATGTTCCTGACAACAGTATGTCAGCAGTGGGGGCGGTCGCCGGATTTAAATATGCATTCGGGGCCGGTGTTTTCGTTCAGGCTCCGCATGTAGCGGGCAGGTTAGAGTCCCCCTCATAGCTGCCTTCACGAGCCCGAAAAGTTTGACCGCGGCAATCTTGCCGCGGGACCTGATCAGTTATTCCAGATCGTCCAGGATTTCTCGGCCTGCACGTGTAACATCTCAAGCCCGTTCTTTGCGGTAGCTCCGCGCATTTCCGCCTTCTGCAGGAACATCGTCCTCGCAGGGTTGTAGATCAGATCGTACACGTAATGATCGGATGTCAGTAATTCGTAATCGATCGGCGGCATTGAATTGGTGTTGGGATGCATGCCCAGCGGCGTGGTGTTAATGATCAGGTTGGAATCATCGATGAGCTTCGGTTTCTTTTCCAGGTCCTGATAAGTATAGTGTCCTTTGGAAGCTTCACGCGATACCAGTTTATAAGGGATCTTGAGTTTTATGAGGGCTTCCTGAACTGACTTTGAAGAACCACCTGTTCCCAGTACGAGCGCGTGAAATTTCTTGTCTTTCGGAAGCCATTTCTCGATGGTTTCATAGAATGCGTCCATGTCCGTGTTGAATCCCTTGCGTTTCCCGTTCTGTATCTTAATCACATTTACGGCCCCGATCTTCTTTGCTGCAGGATCTACTTCATCCAGGTATTCCATCACCTGCTCTTTGTAAGGAATCGTGACGTTCAGTCCGCTCAGGCCTTTCGTATTCTGAATGAGATTTTCAATTTCCGTTATATCCCTGAGCGGGAAGAGTTCGTAGTGATGATCGCGTAATCCTTCGCGAAAAAATTTTTCATCGAAATATGACTTAGAGAATGAATGACTAACGGTTTGTCCGATTAGTCCGAATACTTTTTCCATTTCAGCTTTTGGTTTTTAGCCTTGCAGCAATCTTTTCAATTAATACTACCATCAAAACACCTGACGCCATCATGAGGATGGCGTAAAAAACCTGGGGGTCTTTTCCCGTGATCTCCAGATACCGCCATGGTAAAATGCTTTTATCGAAGGCGGGAATTCTTTTACCTTGAATCGTTGTCGAATACTCATATACTTCGCGCCATGGCCAGATCTTGTTCAATGAGCCGATCATCAAACCGGCGAATAAACCAACCGTCGCATTGTAATATTTCGTCAGCAGAATGGCAATGAACCTCGCGCTAATGACCAACCCGAGAATACCACCGGCAATAAAAAGGATAATTATGTCAAATTCAAGGGAGCCAAAGCTAGTAAGGATATATTGATATTTCCCAATAAAGATTAAGATAAATGCTCCTGAAACCCCTGGGATAATGAATGTTGCGCCTCCGAGGAAACCGGATACAAAACCTGTGAATACGTTGTCAGGCGTGGCGAAAGGAGCCGCCCGTGTGAGCAGATAAGTAAGGGTACAACCTGCGATGAGGCTTAATACCACGCCGACATTCCATCGCGTTATTTTGCGAAGCAACAATAGCGCAGCGATGATAACAAGGCTGAGGAAAAACGACGAAATAAAGATTGGATACAGGTCAAAATAGAAAGCGAAAACGTATCGGACTGCCAGCAAACCGGTCGCGATACCGGTCAGAAGGAATGTTAGGAAACTGCCATTATTTTTTCTCCACCGGGAGAAAAAATTTGTTGCTTCCTCACCCTTCTGAAATCTGTGACCCACGAAACCGAGAGCGTTGACCATCTGATGGTGCACACCGAGTAACAAAGCCATGGAACCTCCGGAGACACCCTGTAAAACCCCTGCCGCGCCGATGCATAAACCTTTGATGAAGAGAAGAATAT
>CBFGXV010000644.1:0-2480 GCA_965652755.1 uncultured Chryseosolibacter sp.
ACTTACAAAAAAGATATTACATGTTTAAACATATATTCCGACTTGGTGTTATACTTGCATGTCAACAAGAAACAAACTCAATAAAATCAAACTATGAAAAAACTCAACATCCTTTTGGTCATGCTGGTATTTGCAGCAGGGAGCGCCATGGCGCAAACGACCTGGTCGATTGACAAAGCGCACTCGAAGATTGGTTTCAGCATTCCGCACATGGCCATCTCTGAAGTGGAAGGTAATTTCAAGGATTTCGATGCATCCGTTGTCAGCAAGGCTGCAGATTTCAATGGCGCAGAAGTCACTTTCAGCGCCAAGACGGCTTCTATCGACACCGACAATGAAAGAAGAGACAATCACCTGAAGTCTCCCGATTTTTTTGATGCGGAAAAGAATCCCGAGCTCTCCTTCAAAGGAAACCTTGTGAAGCAAGGCGGCAAGTACAAGCTGAAAGGCGACCTCACCATGCACGGCGTCACCAAACCAGTTGAATTCGACGTTACTTACGGTGGCACGATGAACACAGGCCGCGGCGAGAAAGCGGGTTTCAAGATCTCCGGCAAGATCAATCGCCAGGATTTCGGCTTAACGTGGGCGAACAAAACTCCTACCGGCGAATTGGTTGTTGGCGATGAAGTCGACATCATCGGAAAGATCGAATTGGATAAAAAAGCATAATAAAAAGCGGGTGCCGCGGGACGATTGTTCCCGCGGCGTTACCGCCGACACCATGAGAAAAATCGAGGACGAGATCAGACAAAAAAAATTTACGAGCGTGCACCAGAAGGCCGTAATAAATCTGATCTATACTTCGAACTGGTTGCAAAACCTGCAACAGGAATTTTTTAAATCCTTTGGGATCACTGGCCAGCAGTTCAACATCCTCCGGATATTGAAAGGCCAGTCTCCGGGGAGCATCTCAGGAACAGAGATCAAAAGCCGGATGCTTGACAGGAATTCGGATGTCTCCCGTCTCCTCGACCGCCTGGCCTCCAAAAATCTCATCACGAAACAAACGTGCCCCAACGACAAGCGCGCGTCCGATGTACGCATCACTGCGGAGGGTCTTGCACTTTTGAACGAGATCAACAAGACCCGGAAACAGGATCGCGTGCTTTCCCTTAGCGACGAGGAAGCCGAAAAGCTCAGCGATTTGCTCGACAAGGCGCGGGATCTTTGACAGCCCTCCCGTCCAACTAACTTATCTCCCCTCTTACAAACGCCATCAATTCCCTGATATAAGACCTGCTGAAATCGAACTTCACATTCGCGGCCTCGTAGATCTCGGGAATGGTTCGAAGGTAGCCGAGCTTCAACGCGTTCTGATACCCTTGTAGTCCCTTCGCGGGGTTTTTTCGGAAATTTCGCCATACTGCGATCGCGCCGAGCTGCGCCATCCCATATTCGATATAGTAAAATGGAACCTCGTACAGGTGCAGCTGCTTTTGCCACAGATAGTCTCTCGAATCCTGTAGTCCGCGCCAATCCGTAACGGTATCAGCGTATTTTGCGAAGATCCGGTTCCATTCGATGCGTCGCTCTTCCGTCGTGTGGTCCGGGTTCTCATAGATCCAGTGCTGGAATTTGTCGATGGTGGCCACCCACGGCAATGTTTCAATGATATCCTCAAGATGCTCGCGTTTCGCACGCAGCAACTCCGATTCATTCTCAAAAAAGATATTCCAGTGATCCATCGAGATCAGCTCCATAGACATGGACGCGAGCTCCGCCACCTCGGAAGGTGTCGACTTGAAATCATTGAGCGCAAGGTCTCGCGTAAGAAAATTATGGATGGCATGACCGCCTTCGTGCATGATCGTAACCATGTCACGCAATGTGGAGGTGGCGTTCATAAAAATAAAAGGCACACCCACTTCGGCAAGTGGATAATTATATCCGCCGGGAGCTTTTCCTATCCGTGATTCGAGGTCGAGGTGGCCCATCGCCTGCATGATCGAAAGGCATTGCCCGAGGTATGTGTCAAGGTTCTGGAAGACCCTGATGGTTTTTTCCGCGAGCTCTTTCCCGCTTGTAAATGGTTTCAAAGCTTCGCGTCCTTCGGGATCGACTGCTTTGTCCCAGGGGCGCAATACATCAACGGCAAGGCTACGCTTCCGCTCTTCAGCGAACTGGTTCAGCAGTGGAACAACCTCGTGCTCGATGGCTGCATGAAAGTCAAAACAATCCTCCGGCGTGTAATCGAAACGACCGAGCGCCTTGAACATGTAATCGCGAAAATTGGTGAACCCGGCATTTACAGCTACCTGATGACGCAGTTTCACGAGTTTCGTAAACAACGCGTCCAGCTCGTCTTTGTGACGCAGCCTTCGCTCATTGATCTTGCGATAAACACTTTCTCTTTTTTCGCGGTCGGTGGACATCAGGAAGACTGCCGCCTGTTGCAGGGTGAGTGTCTTACCGTCAATGTCTACTGTCATCGATCCCGTTATCTGGGCATACTTTTGTGTTTCGGTGCTTATCTCCGT
>CBFGXV010000645.1:0-2477 GCA_965652755.1 uncultured Chryseosolibacter sp.
GGACGATGGTCTCGTCGGCGATCTTTACCATTCTCACAGTAGCCATGTTGTTTGTCTACCAGGAAGGCCACACCCGAGTTTATACGGATGTGAACAGCTTTGGATGGATCTATCTTTTCGCGAGTCTGCTTGCTTATCTCGTGCTTTACGAAACGTATTACTACTGGCTTCACCGGTGGATGCACATGCCCCGCATTTTTCGGATCATTCACAAAATCCATCATGAGAGCATTCACACTTCAGCTTTTACCTCCTTCTCCTTTCACCCGCTGGAAGCCCTCCTTCAGTTCATCTTTCTGCCAGTGTTGGTAATGATCATTCCCATCCAGATCCACGCACTGGGAATATTTCTCCTTCTGATGACGGTCTCAGCCATCATCAACCACGCCGGTATCGAGATCTATCCCTGGAATTCTAATAAACGCAGGTTGGCCAATTGGATCATCGGCTCAACGCACCACGAGCTCCACCACAGGGAATTTAAAACCAATTACGGGTTATACTTTACGTTCTGGGACAAATGGATGCAGACCGAAAGCAAAAAGTTTGACAGCAAATTCCGCGAGAACACGCTTAGCCGATCTCAATCACCACATCATCCGTCAGCGGATGACCGACACAGGTGAGCACATATCCCTCGTCGCGTTCGGATTGCGATAATCCTTCTTCTTCATCGAGTTTTACTTTACCGCTGAGTGCCTTGCCCCTGCAGGCAGTACACAGGCCGCTCTGGCATGAATACGGAAGATCAATTCCCTGATCAAGCGCGCTTTCGAGAATACCCTTGTCAGGCGGTACCACTACCTTGTACTCCTGGCCGTCGTACCGGATCGTAACTTCGCGTTCTTTCAATTCTTCTTTGCCTGTTACGATCTCTTCTTTCTTTTGATCCTTGTCAATGATGCCTTGTACAAAGCTTTCCTTGAAGACCTTTTCTTTCGGTATGTGACGCATTTCCAGAAGGGAATCGACATTCTTCATCATTCCTTCGGGACCGCACATGAGATACGTGGTATTCTCGATTCCCCAGTCAGGGATGCGCTCAAAAAGTTTTGTCAGCATTTCATGGTTGAGCAGTCCCGAATATCCCTGCCAGTTCATCGGCGCGTTGTCCAGCACATGGATCACGTGCAGCCTGCCCTCGTCGCGGGTCTGCATTTCGTCCAGGCTCTGTCTAAAGATCACGCTGTCGATATCGCGATTACAGTAGATCAATGAAACGATGCTGTTCGGCTCTTTGGTGAGGATACTCTTGATGATTGACATCATCGGCGTTATTCCTGAGCCACCGGCAAACATGATGAGATGGCGTTTCCTGTCTGCGGAATATTCAGTGGTGAACTGGCCCATAGGCTCCATTACCTTGATCTTTGCGCCTTTCCTGAGGTTGTCGGCGAGCCAGTTGGAAAGTAACCCTCCCTCTACACGCTTTACAGTCACGGCAAGATCCTGGTCGACGAACGGGGAAGTACACAGCGAATATGACCTTCTGACTTCCTTGCCGTTCACGGGCGCTATCAGCGTCAGAAATTGTCCTGATTTATATTGGATCGGGCCCCCGGCTGGCTGTTCAAACACGATCGAGATCGTGTCCGGCGTCTCCTTCACGATATCTTTCACCACAAGATCGTGGTATCTGGGGCCGGCGTGCGCATCGTCCTTTCCCGTTGTCTTATCTGATTTTTTGAAAAAACTAAAAGCCATACCTGCTACGAATTAGCCAATCTTAAAAAACGCCGGCAATATGCCTGTTTGACAGAGCAATTACAAATGATCCGCTGCTGTCTCATCACGCTATCCCGCTGACAATTTCGGCCAGCGAGTACAACGACTTCGCTCCGAAGGCATAACAAAAATTGATGCCATTTTGATACATGCCTCATGTAAATACCCCGGAAATACCCCGCTACTAGCGATAGAAGGAACGGATGAAGCGTATCCTGGGGTAAAAACCGTTCGATCAGCGCGAAAATGCCCCTTTTCGGTGAGAGCGACAAAAGATTTTGGCTTATTGCCGCACAGGGTTAATTTTACGCCTTAACACGAGCGATGTGACTTTAAATCCGCTAAATGCCATTTCCCCCATCGACGGCCGGTACAGGGAAATACTTAAACCGCTATCCCCCTATTTTTCGGAGTTTGGATTAATACGGTACCGGGTGCGCGTGGAGATCGAGTACCTCATAGCGCTATTGCCCGTGGTCCCTGAATTGAAGAATTTTCCCGGAGCAAAATCAAAGGACCTCAGAAACATTTACAGCAATTTCACCGAGAATGATGGTTTGCGCATCAAGGAAATAGAAAAGACTACAAACCACGACGTTAAGGCGGTCGAATACTTTATAAAAGAGAAGCTGGAGGCGCTCGGCCTCGGCGCTGTGAAGGAATTCGTCCATTTTGGTCTCACCTCTCAGGACATCAATAATACAGCGATACCACTTTCACTGAGGGAGTTTATCAATAACGACTATGAGCCC
>CBFGXV010000646.1:0-2473 GCA_965652755.1 uncultured Chryseosolibacter sp.
CTCAAGGTTTCCGAAAAAGCCATCGAATACCACCTTACGAAATCATTGAAGGAGCTGAAAGTGCACCTGAAGGATTACATGACTTGAGCGCCGAACAAGCCAACACCCCCCAAACCTACTTTTGACACCACATTTCCAGCGCCGACAACAAAACTTGTCGGATTTTTTTTTGCCGGATGGTTTAGGGATATCAATCGGTTGCGTGTCTTATATTAGATATATGCTGCCAGATCAATTTCGTCTGTTGCTTGAAAAATTCTCCCGCGGGGCCTGCACGCCTGAGGAAGAGCAGGTCGTTATGGAGTGGTATCAGAACATTGGCGCAAAAGATATTCCCCTGGATCAGGAGGAGCAGGTGGAAATGATGGAGCAAAAGATCTGGGCGGCGATCAACCCGCAGCCAGCGCGTCCTGGCAGAAACTGGATAAGACGTGCAGCCATCATCGGCCTGCCCTTATTGGCTGCCATTGGTCTGTATTTCAACCGGCATGCTGTTTCCTCGCTGGTCACGGCTCCAAAAACGGCTTCCACACCCATACAGCAGAACGAGACTGTTTACCGCAATCTCGGTACGTCGCCCATGCAGCTGTCACTTGCCGATGGTAGTTCCGTAGTGCTTCAGTCAAGCAGTGAACTAACCCTCAATTCGGAATTTGGAAGAACCACGCGCGAAGTTCACCTGAAAGGGGAGGCGTTCTTCAACGTGTTCCGCGATGAGACTAAACCTTTTGTAGTTTATACAGATGAAGTCATAACGCGGGTACTCGGCACGAGCTTTAATGTTCGCGCCTATGAGGACGGCGGAGACATTACAGTCGCAGTCAAGAGCGGCAAAGTCTCGGTGTATGCGAACAAGCACAAGACTTCCCGCCAGGTGATGCATTCCCCGGAAGTTATCCTTTCACCGAACCAACAGGTAGTATATCACCGGCAGGGAGAAGTTATATCCAAGCAACTGGTGGCCCAACCGGAAATCATTCTGCCCAATTCCGATCTTTTCAAAATGCAATTTGAGAATGCGGAAGTGACCGCGATCCTCGACGTTCTTCAGAGGAACTATGGTGTTGAGATCCGGTTTGACAGGCACGTCCTGGGCAATTGCAAACTGACCACCACCATGTCTGATGAAGGATTGTATGAAAGGATTGCTGTGATCTGCAAGGCTATCGGCGCAGCGTACTCAATTGATGAAGGCGCTGTTATAACAATTAAAAGCGACGGTTGTTAAACTTTAAACTAAACTCTGGCCTATGACACGATAATACGAGAATCACTTCCACAAAACATTTCCAATTTTACTATTAAAAAAGGGCTAATGATGCTGGTGCCATCATCAGCCCCGCAGGTTGAGCGCAAAAGCGTTCAACACAGGTTTTTGTCCCAAAAAATGACAACAAAAACATTATCATTGTATGAAGAATTACCCTAAATCTTACAGAAATACGCTGTTATTTCTTATGAAAGTTACCTTGCTCCATGTATTGATCACTTCGGTCACCATCGTGTTTTCATACGCGCTGGATACCAATGGTCAGGGTGTACTCGACCGCAAGGTCAGTTTGCAGCTGGAAGACACAAGAGTCAAAGACGTTCTGGCTGAACTCGAAACCAAAGCGGGAGTGAGTTTTACCTACCGGCCCCGGCTGATCAAGAATATACGAAATGTGACAATAAACGTTTCCGATGAGCGACTTGAGGAGATCCTCGCGCGCGTATTTGACGAATCGGTCAATTACGAAGTCGTAGGAAAACAGATCATCCTCACAGAAACGCCTGCGCCACTCGAGGGATCGCTCGTAGCTTCTGCTTCATTTCAGGGTGTTCAGGTTTCCGGTGTTGTAAGAGATGACACCGGCGCTCCCGTCCCTGGCGTGAACGTGATCGAGAAAGGAACGACCAACGGTACGGCTACTGATGTTGATGGGAGATACTCCCTGATGGTCAGCAATCAGGACGCTGTTCTTGTATTCTCATTCATCGGTTATACGACACAGGAAGTCGCTGTTGGCGGACGCACCTCAATCGAAGTCGCCATGGCGCCAGACACACAGACTCTTCAGGAAGTTGTGGTCGTTGGATACGGCGAAAAAAAGAAGGCAACCATCACCGGAGCCGTTACATCCGTAAAGAGCGAAGACATTCTGAAAGCTCCCGTTACGAACCTTTCAAACGCTTTGGTTGGACGTCTGCCCGGAACAATCTTTATCAACCGTTCAGGTGAACCAGGCTACGATGGATCGATTATTCGCATCCGCGGAACAAATACAACCGGAAACCCTTCTGCACTCGTTGTTATCGACGGAATCGCCAACCGCAGCGGCGGCCTTGAACGCCTTAATCCCGCAGACATTGAAAGCATTACCATCCTTAAGGACGGTTCGGGCGCTATCTATGGCGCGCAGGCTGCTAATGGTGTAATCCTCGTTACGACAAAGAGGGGCAAGACCGGCAAACCCGAAATCGGTTTTAATTA
>CBFGXV010000647.1:0-2463 GCA_965652755.1 uncultured Chryseosolibacter sp.
CAGCGCAGCGCGTATTCTGGGATAACAGAATGCGGCGGTGTGGTTGTCAACGAGCACTGCAATATTGCTGTATCGCTTTTGCTGCAGGTACTGCTTTACGTCGAAAGCCGGGTCAGCGGAAAATATGATATTGTCGGTCATTGGGTTCCGGAAGGGCGGAAAGTTATTAAAAATATATCATCCCGGCGCCGCTAATAGTCTTTGAAACGACCTTTGCCGCCCCTTTTCATCTTTATATATTTGCGCACTCCAAAATTTATGAAGCCTTATCCCAATGTTTCGTTTGAAGATACCGAGGTAGCATTTGCGTATAAGTCGGACGCAGATCTCAGGAAGGCTAATTTCATTTTCTCGCTTGTGAACCATCCCTGGATATCAGCAATGGCGACGGGTTTTGTGGAGCTGTCGCTCAAAGCGGGGTTGCCGATCGAGGGCATCATCAAGAAAACTGCTTTTGATCATTTCTGCGGCGGTGAGAGCATCGAAAAAAGTGAAGCGGTAATCAATTTGCTCGCTAAATTTCATGTTGGCACCATCCTGGATTACTCGGTGGAAGGAGAGAAATCGGAGCGAGGTTTCGATTCTACCCGGGACGAGATACTTCGCACGATTGAAAGAGCACACCATTCTCAAAATATACCCTTTTGCGTGTTTAAAGTTACCGGACTGGCATCTGGCGACTTGCTGGAAAAGATTAATCGCGCGGAACCACTTGATGAGCAGGAGAAGGCAGCCTTTGAAAGGGTTCGCTTAAGGGTGGATACGATCTGCAGCAAGGCGCATGCGTATGGAGTGCCGATATTGATCGACGCGGAGGAAACATGGATCCAGCAACCGATCGATCAGTTGGCCGATGAAATGATGTCGAGGTATAACCGGGCTGAAGCAATTGTTTATAATACCTATCAGATGTATCGGACAACGTCGATGGACAACCTGATGCACGATTATGAAGATGCTGAAAGAGGACAGTATTTTTTGGGGGCCAAGCTTGTCCGCGGTGCCTACATGGAAAAGGAACGGAAGCGGGCAGAAGATATGGGCTATCCAAGTCCGATACATCCCGACAAGGCGGCCACCGACAAAGCCTTTAATGACGCCCTTGACTTCTGTGTAAATCGTTTGCACCGTGTGCATGTGATGTGTGGTTCGCACAACGAGTACAGCAACGAATTGCTGGCCAGAAGAATGACTGAGAAGAAGCTTTCGCTGGACGATCCCAGGGTTTGGTTCGCCCAGCTATACGGCATGAGTGACAATATTTCTTTCAATCTCGCGAAGGCCGGTTATAATGTAGTCAAATATGTGCCCTATGGTCCGGTCAGATCTGTCATGCCATACCTTCTCCGCAGGGCGCAGGAAAACACTTCTGTCGCCGGCCAGAGTAGCAGGGAGCTGACCTTCATACGGAAGGAACTGCGGAGACGAAAACGCTGATGTTGCTCCGGTGAACGGACCGGTCTCAGGTTACGTGTTGTATCCCGACACGTTGGAGCTGAGTATTATTCCCTTATTTTTGCGCTGAACAGAAGTCACTATGGTATTAAGCGAACAGGAGATCATCCGCCGTCAAAGTAAAGAAGAGCTGGAGAAACTGGGTATCAACCCGTATCCGGCTGAGCTGTTTGACATAAACGTCTCTGCGAAAGAGATCCAGGATAACTTTGATCCTGAAAAAAAGAATTACCAGCAAGTGTCGGTTGCAGGCCGCATCATGAGCAGAAGGATCATGGGATCTGCGGCGTTTGCCGAGATCCAGGATGAAAGCGGGCGTATCCAGATCTACCTGCGCCGGGATGATCTGTGCCGGGGAGAAGATAAGACGCTTTACAACACCGTATTTAAGAAACATCTCGACATTGGTGACATCGTAGGGGTTAAAGGGTTTTGTTTCAAGACCCAGACAGGGGAGACCTCCGTTCACGTTACAACACTGCTTGTCCTTGCCAAATCATTGCGCCCGCTGCCCATCGTCAAGGAAACCGTTGACGAACAGGGTCACGTTGTACGGCACGATGCATTTACCGATCATGAGCAACGGTATCGCCAACGCTATGTCGATCTGATTGTGAATCCGGAGGTCCGGGAGACTTTTATCAAGCGTACCAGGCTCGTCAATTCAATGCGCGAGTACCTCAATGCGAAAGGTTATCTGGAGGTGGAGACGCCGATCCTGCAGCCTTTGTACGGCGGAGCTGCCGCACGGCCGTTCACGACACATCACAACACGCTGGACATGACGCTGTATTTGCGTATAGCCAACGAGTTATACCTGAAACGCCTCATCGTAGGAGGATTTAATGGCGTCTACGAGTTCTCGAAGGATTTCCGGAATGAGGGGATGTCCCGTTTCCATAATCCGGAATTCACGCAGATCGAACTTTACGTGGCCTACAAGGACTACAACTGGATGATGGACCTGGTAGAGGAAATGATTGAAAAAGTTGCCATTGATATTCATGG
>CBFGXV010000648.1:0-2460 GCA_965652755.1 uncultured Chryseosolibacter sp.
CAATGGTTACATTTTATAGAGACGTAATCAATTCCAACTTTGTTGCACGTACCCGCAAACATTTCACGCCATCCTGCTCTGTCCTGTTCTGGTTACTATTGACAAGTTATCACCCATGCAATGAATCTTAGCTCCACGGTTACACCGGTTCTTATTGCCGAAGAATTAACGACGCTTTTGTTTGGTAAAGGAACTATAATGACCGGCATTACAACTGTTGCTGGATGTTATGTTCGCAATTTGATCCTTCCTGGAGCTTTGATGCGCAATTTGCGTATCGTCAGCGTCACGAGACGAACGCGCAATGTCATATCCGCGATTCTGATGGTGATTGGATTGGCTTCTAAAGTCGAATGACAAATTCGGTGCCCTTTCCAGGCTCGCTGAAGAATGAGATGTCGGCGTGGTGAAGCTGAAGTATTTGTTTCGCGAGCGCGAGCCCGATTCCGGATCCGGTCTTCCGCGTCGTGAAGAACGGGATGAATATCTTTTCACCGGTTGCCTCATCAATTCCCTCGCCATTATCCCTGACAAAGATGAGGACCTCGCCTTTGGTGTTTCGTTTACTTCCGATTTCTATGAGTGGGTCCATTGTATCAGTCAGGGCATCGACGGCATTGAGTACGAGGTTTATCAACACCTGCTCCATGAGATCAGAGTCGACGGTTATGGCATGGTCGACGGTCGGTGTTCTCATGGAGATGTTTCGCTCCCGAATGTGGTTTTCCATCAGTGTCGCCACACGAAGAATGATTTGTCTGGTTGTGGTGTTCTTCAGGGTGACCTTGGGTATGCCGGTGAGTTTCCGGTATGATTGCGTGAAATTGTAAAGTCCTTTGCTTCTCGCATGGATTGCATCGAGACCCTTCTCGAGGCTAGCGTTCAAATCCGCGGGGATCGCTCCTGGAATGTTGTCGTTTCGCTTAACGAGTCCGTGCATTGTCTCGCTTAGTGAAATGATCGGCGACACGGAGTTCATGATCTCGTGGGTCAGGACGCGGATAAGTTTTTGCCAAGCCTCCATCTCCTTTGCGTCAAGTTCATTGCGGATATCCTGCATTGAAATCAGTTTGAGATCTTTGTCTTCGAGCCTGAATTCCGACGCATGGATGGAGAGTTGCAGAAACTCATTGTGCACGCGAAGTTTCAACAGCCTGGTTTCTCCGCTCCGGATCTCCTTCAGTGTTTCCACCAGTGCGCTGTCGTACGAATCGAGTGACTTAAGACTGAAGATAACATCTTTCTGAAGGAGATCTTTCAGCGCCTGATTGGCAAGTACGATCTTACCCGTTTCATCCATTGTAAAGATGCCGACGCGCAGGTGGTCTACGAGCAGCTCAAGGAACCGGTGTTGAATTTCCTTTTCAGCGCTGATCGTGCGGAAGACTTCGGAGATCCTGTTAAGCGTATCGTATAATGCATCAAAACTTTTGCTGCGGCCCGTGGATTGAAAGTGCGTTGTGAAATCGTGTTGCTGTAAGCTGACGAGGTACGATCGCACGTCGCGGTTGAAGCGGTCTATGTACCAGATCAACTCGATGGTGAGCAGGACAACGGCAGCACCGGCGTAGATGCTCCTCAAGTAGTAATGGCACAACAGGCACCACGTAGTGATCGCGATAGCGATTATCAGCAAAATCACTCTGACTACTACCTGAAGCCTGAAATTCTTAAATGCCATATTGTTCCATACGTCGGTAAAGTGCTCCGCGTGAGAGACCCAGGGCTTCAGCTGCCTGACTCACATTGCCGCCGTGCTTGTTCAAAGCCTTTCTCACTGCCCATTCCTCCAGCCTTTCCAGGTTCAGGTCTTCAAGCGTGAATGTTCCGGACATTTGTTTTTCCAACGAGCCGAAATCGGAAAGTTGAAGTGAAGGACCGTCACATAGTATTACAGCCCGTTCGAGCGCATGCTGGAGTTCACGGATATTGCCAGGCCAGTGATACTTCTGAAGAAGTGATATGACATCTGGTGTGAGGTGCAGGCCTTGCTTGTGATATTTGACACCAAGCTTGCCCAGGAAATGATCCGCGATTAGCGGAATATCTTCCGACCGTTCCACTAATGACGGAACGTGTATCTCCACGGTATTGATGCGGTAAAGCAGGTCTTCCCGGAACCTGCCTTCTTTTACCATAGCCTCCAGGTTGCTGTTTGTTGCGCAAAGGACCCTTACATCAACGTCGATCGGTTCGTTGGTTCCGAGCCTGACAATTTTTTTATGCTGCAAGACCGTAAGCAGTTTGGACTGCAGGTTGGGTGAAAGATTTCCGATTTCGTCCAGCAGCAACGTCCCTCCTGCTGCTGCTTCGAACCTCCCAGCCCGGTCCTCTTTTGCGTCGGTAAAGGCCCCCCGGCTGTGGCCGAACATTTCGCTCTCAAAAATACTTTCGGTCAGGGATCCGACGTCCACTGCCATAAAGACTCCATCCGACCTTCGCGATTGCCGGTGGATTTCC
>CBFGXV010000649.1:0-2453 GCA_965652755.1 uncultured Chryseosolibacter sp.
AGCTCAGGCCATTGGTTGTTGAAGATCCGGAAGATAAAATCGTTGCAATTGAAATTCTTGAGATTGCGTTTGAGGACCGGGCAAAGTCTTTCAAAATAGTCAGGGCTGTACATGTATTTTAGCGGAGTGGCCATGTGACATCAATTAATTTCCGAAAAAAATGCGTTGTCAGCAATTATTGCTTCATTGACGATCTCGCGCAGCAACGCTTCCTTAATATCTGCGAGCGTGTTTACTGGAATTGTAAAAACCTGTTTGCGTTTTCCTTTTTGCAGTAAGCCCTGATCATTAGACAGGAGGTTCCCATAACAAAAACCGATTGTCACTTTTGGGGCGTTCGTTTTTTTAGCTGCAGAATCCGGAAACGTTGAGGCAGGCCAAAGAAAGAATAATCGTCTGTTGCGGAAAAAATAGGGAACACCGTACGAAAGCTTTTCGACTATCCGCGGATCGGTGTCGAGAATCAGATGGCGGAGCCGCTTTACGATGATCCGCTCATCGGCTGCCAGGCCTTCAATAAACTCCTGAACGTCTCGCATAAGTGACAAAGTAACGCAATATGATAGCCGCGAATGACAACCCTATGTCAGGAGGAGTGGGCAGAAAAAAAAATAGCAGGGCTGTGCCTGCTTTTTTGTGTGGATTGGGGTTTTATAAAGACTTGTCGTACTCGAAAATCTTCACGTAATCGGAAAGTCTGCGAAACCTGATTCCGTTGGTTTGGATGAAACCTGTAACAATTTCCTTCTTCTCGATCATGGACAGCGCGTTCTCCTGGGATATCGGAAGAACCTCACCTGTCTGGCAATCTAGCAGGTAAAGGTGGTTGACGGGTACGGGTTGCCGGAACGGAGTGTATTCCATATAGCTGTGCGCGAGCCCCATAGTCTTGTGATTGAGTATCGACACGTTCTCATTTCCGTAGACATATTCCATGAACATCTCGCGGCTGAGCTGACCGTTCAGGGGGACTGAAAGTGTAAAGAATTTCCTGTAACGGTTCCTGGCCGCATCGAAAAAGAAAAAGCACTTCACATCCTTCACTGATAAGGTCAGTATATTCTCGCCGTCGAGCACCTGGAGCAACCCCTCTGGTACCATTTGGTTATACCTGAGCGTACAAGACACGGTGTCATTGGTTTCCAATACGATGGATCCAGGTGTCCAATCAGGATAAAATTGGACGGTTGCAGTTGGATTGTTCGGAGGCGGCATGTGCAGGAAAGACGCACTCAGGACGAATGACAGGAACAAAGAGGCCATGGGATTTATTATCTTTTAAAGGAATAATAAATTAAAGAAATATCCGGCGTTCGAATTATTTAAAACCGCGCTCGTTCTTACATGAATTCTGCGAGCCAGCATCATTAGTGAAATATCGGGCTGGGATTCGGCCGTGATGCCTTTGTGTCAGTTAACTTTCAATTCGGCTTTGAATGCCTTTATCTGGTTGATAAGCGCCTGTTGCCACGTGAGATCCGCATCCCATTTCGTCCCAAGGAACATATTGCCGGAGTCGATGTGTTTAAAATAGAATTTATAAACCATTGCGTTGGCGGGGATATTTTTTAACTGTGCATGGTTATCCGGATAAGTCACGGAGACGATGGCGCTCTGTGATTTCGTCGCGTCGTATCCAAGAAGCTTCATGGCCGCTTTGTCCCGCGCATAAACAAATCGCAGCACATAGTAAGACCCGTCCTGGCGTATCTGCGTTTCGGAGAGGCCCGGTTCCGTGAGCTTGTATTTGAAGGGATATGATTTCATAATCTCTTCCAGCTCGCGGTCCATCGCTTCATCACCGAATTTCGGAACGGCGAGGGGGTCCACCTTGAGATCAATGGCAAAAAAGTCGGCGCGTCTGCCTTTGAAGACATTCAAAGGCATGGAAAGCTCGGGATATTCATTGATGAGCATATTTTCCCTCACGAGTCCCGCGGTGTTTGCGATTCGAAAGAGCCCTTGAAGCATGGGCTCCAGCGACCGTTCTTTCCGGAACCAGGCGCTCTGACCCGGCTCGAACAAAGTTGCGAGGTTATTGTACGGTGTAATATACATGCTATATCCTTCGACCTTCTGGAAGATGATAATGTGGCTTATTTCGCGCGCGTTAAGGTATTCAGCCAATGCGACGGAAGCGTCCCTGCCGGCCGCGAGAAAGTCACTTTCGACGTAGAGGACTGCATCAATACCCGTGCGCTGGAAATATTCCTGTACCTGCTCGAGCTCTTTAATGCTCATGTTGTATGGATAGAATACCACCGAACGGGTGCTGAGCAGTTTTTCCGGGAGAGTCTGGCCAGGGTTCAGCCTTGTCAAAAGCGCTTCTTCGCCCACAGGAATCTGGGCAAATGCGCCGAAGGATGCGATGAAAAGAATAATTACTGCTAGTCTCACTTCAAATTTTACTTTCAACGAAAAGATGGACGTTTGTATTTTATATTCCAAATAAT
>CBFGXV010000650.1:0-2446 GCA_965652755.1 uncultured Chryseosolibacter sp.
CAATAATTTCTCTAACGGACATTTCAGGAACAATCTGTTTATCGGCCCGTCGGACGATCGCCCTGCGCTCAGCGCAACAACCTACACCAATTATTCAAGCTTCGACTACAATGGATATCGGAAGAAAAACAATGTTGTCGGTTATCGTCTGAGGATTCCGGCGCATGATTCCCTGAATCACGCGGACGATCGGGAACTGAAATTTGCAGAGTTCTCGTCCCTGAAAGAGCTTTCGGGAAAAACAGGGATTGAATCACATGGAGTGGAGTTGTCGGACCAGATCTTTGAAAATGCGGCCCTCCCGGACCCCGCCCGCCGCGGACATATTTATCCTGTTAAAGGATACGATTTCAGATTAAAGAGATCTTCAAAAGCGATAGACGCGGGCGTGCATCTGCCTAACATCACAGAAGGGTATCTGGGTAAAGCCCCTGACCTGGGCGCGATCGAAGGGAGCAAAGCACCGCCCCATTACGGACCGCGATGGGCAAATTAATTCAACTCAACCACAGCGTCCTGATGTAGCGCGTGTGATCCACGGCAAACGGAACAAAGAAACGCCAGGCGTCTTTTTCCTCGATGGCATTGAGACTCATTAATCGCTGTGTATCCAGCGTGGGGCGATAGATAAAAATATAGAAAAGCAGCAGACCCATAAACCAAAAAGGGCCGTAGACCTTCCCGACGATCCACAAGCCACCGAGTGGAACCATGGCCAGGGCCCAATAAAGAATGCGGTTTCGAACTTTCTCCGTCATGAACTGCCTGTTTCCTGATAATAAAATTACCTGTTTAGAACCGTTCAAAACAAATCCGTGTTTTATTTGTAATCGTTCTAAATACCTCTTAATTTTGCCCTTGTTAGCAGTCTTAATGGAAGTCATAGCACCACAATTAAAGGAAATTTACCGGACTCCTCACGGATGCGTTTATCAGTGCGACAGGAAACGTTGCTTTAGCATCGATTTCGGGGGATATCTGACCGAGTTCAAATTCCCGTGCTTCCTCGCTCTGAAGAAGTTGGTCGATGGAATAGACGTCGATGCAATGATCCTGAACCCCGATACTGCCGCTGATGTTGAGATAGTCAGTCCCTGCGGAAGCGAACGCTGCTACGTCCTTACTATTTCACAGCTGTTGGAGTTCAAAGAATTGCTCGCCGGAGCAAAGGTTATGCTCCAGCTCAACAGCATTCTCCACGAGCGCTTATATCGCAAAGCCGTCGCTTAATCTTTATTTGGCATTTACTTTTAGACTTATTCCATATTAGTGGGCCGGAGGCATCTTTTTAAACTAATTCCCCTGTAATTCGTTAATTTAGAGTATTCTTAAAACATTGATATGAAAGATCTCGTAAGGCAAAAAACTTCGTTAAGCGAAGAGATAGAGAAGGTACTGAATGACCAGATAAAACAGGAGGCGAAAGCTTCATCGACTTACCTGGCTATGGCATCGTGGTGCGATCAACACGGTTTCATGTACAGCGGTGAGTTTTTTTATAAGCAATCAGGTGAGGAACGGCAACACATGCTCAAATTTTTCAAGTATGTGAATGATGTCGGCGGCAAGGCCATTTCCCCTGAGGTACACGACATTCAGCACAACTTCAACTCCCTGCGCGCCGTGTTTGAGCAAGCGCTCGAGCAGGAGATTACAAATACTCAATCCATTAACCGGATTGTTGATATGTGTTATAAATCAAAGGATTTTACCACGATGAATTTCCTTCAGTGGTTCCTTCAGGAGCAGATCGAGGAGGAATTTATCGCTCGTCGTGCACTCGAACTATTTGACGTGATCGGCGAAGAAGGGGTTGGCCTTTATATGATCGATAAGAAGATTCCGGAGATAAAGTACAAACAGGAGTAATAGCATTGGACTATCTAATTTAAAAGTCAGGCTTAGCCTGACTTTTTTTTGCCCAAAAAGTTCCGGGCCAACCGATAGATGTCTATTTCACCTGATCCGTTGCCGCGAATTCCTTCAGCAACGAGATCGCTTTGTGTTCATCGACGTGGAAGTACCAGTCGCTGCCCGGCTGAAGGCAGACCACAGGTCCGTGTTTGCAGTTATCAGTGCAGTGGGTCCTGATGATCCCGATATCATCAAGGCGATGGTCTTCGGCGTAATCGCGCAACATCTTGCTGATCTCTTTACTGCCGCGTTTCTTGCACTTCTCGCCTGTGCATATGTAAAGGACCTTGGCCGGTGTATGTCTTTCTTTGCTCATGGATCGCGCGGGTCTTGCTCCGGGTTTCAAACGTACGACTTCCGGGGCTATTTTTTGCTTAAATTTCCGTACCGCATTGCCCAGATCCTTTGCAGAAACAGATTTCTCTTTTACATTTGCAATCCCAAAACACAGCGGGCGGCTGGTTATTCGGATAAAATAGGGAGCTTAGCTCAGCTGGTTCAGAGCATCTGCCTTACAAGCAGAGGGTCGGGG
>CBFGXV010000651.1:0-2441 GCA_965652755.1 uncultured Chryseosolibacter sp.
AAAAAGCAACATTTCCGCTCAGGGTTTGGCCTTGCGCATGTGCAATGATCTGCCTCGCATGCGAAAACAAATAGACCATGCCTTCATCCATTCCCCTGGACCGCACGGCGATCCGTACGTATTCCCCGCTGTCGCGCAATTGCATCGCATAGCCTCGTGGTTGTATCTCCGGGAACGGAACTTCTTTTGGCTTTGCTCCCGCGTCGGAAATGATCGCTTTATATTTTTTATCGGCAAAGGCTTTAAGGTAGAAATGTCCGATCCCTGTCTTGCCTGGTGAAAACGTCGCAACAGTGTCGCGATTTTCGTCAATGATAACGCCGTTACAATAGTGGCCATCCCGGTGGGCGCTCGCCACTTTAAAGCCAATTTTGGTGGGAATGGTCGAAACCAGATTACCTCCTTCAGGAAAAAAATCGATGTGGCATGCGGTGGGAATCTCCGGCCCTGCAGGTGCAGTCACCGCGAATGGATTTGCAATCGAAACTGTCTGTGAATAATAAAATTCCGGGGGGAAATTTTTCATCCAGCTCGTATACACTCTAAACCTGTAATTCCCGGAGCTGAGCGACGCGGGAATAAATAGCGAGCCGTTGCCAACTCCTTTTTCCAGTTCGACCTTCGCCTGGAGTACGGCGAGCCCGGACCTGTCAAGCATTTCAACATACGCTACTTTGCTTAGTTGAGCGGGCTTGTGGAATGCTCCGTCAACTACATACAACTTGAACCACAGGATCTCGCCCGTGAGATAGAAATTTCTGTCGATGTGTGCGTAGATCTTTTCCTGATAGGTGTTTTCGCGGTGCGTGCTGAATCTCTTTGCGAGTGTGTCCAGTGCACTTTCCTGGCTGTGTGCTACCAGCGCCGGAACGAACCAAAAGAGAAAGATCAATGTGATGTTTTTCATTTTCATTTCAATTCAATCCCAGAATGTGGGCCGCGTTGTCACACCTCCCAACGTTCTGCAATCCGCACAGTAAACCGGTGCTGCGCTGTATCCAATCAACCCGACCCCCATTGCGTATATTCCCTCAAGCAAAAGGGTCGTCGGTTTGTGGATGTCATAGACTTCCGTCAGTCCCAATGTATCGCGAACGCAGCTTTGGTTGCCGGTGAAGCGGCCTACCACCGCTTCCGGTAATTGTCTTCTGTTCAGAAACATTCTGCTTTCACGCAATGTGCCAGCCCCGAAAAAGCCGATCACGGTTTCGGACGGACTGTTCAGGCTGCGGATATTCCCTGAGACTTCGGAAGGTAATGGGTCGAAGAGACCACCGAGGTGTTCTGTGTTTTTTTCGAGATTTAGCCAGTAAGCGTAGGCATCTTCCGTGAGTGCCTGTTGCTGAACAAGGAGACTATATCGCACCCTCAGCTGGATGGAGCCACCCCGGACAAACGCAACAGGAAACCGACTTACAACTGATTCATTCAGGCGTTGCGTGGAACCCAGGATGATGTCTGTCGATTCAGTTGTCGTCCAACAGGTAAAAATGGATTCGTCCGGAGGGCGCGCCACGATTTCGTCACCTTCAAAAACCAGGAGCGAATTAAAGTCGATCGTATATTCATATGTTTCAACATATTTCCAGCGATAATAACGTGATGCGTTTGAAGGGTCATGCGTCGTAACATAAAACTCAACGCCTCCATCCTTGATTGCCCACGTCACCGAGTCGATGGCAGGTGTCTCAACCAGGGTCACAAACTCGGAGATGTATTCATTACCTGCTCTTGTGCGGATCATCAGGCGATAACGCTGTTCGCTATTCGCATTTGGCACTGGTCCTTCGTACGTACCGCCCCCGTCTTCAGCGAGAGGGTAAATTGCGCCTTCGCCATCCTCAATAAAAACCTGGGCTCCGGATTCCACCGGGACTGCGCGTTCGGCGTTCACAGGCAGCGTACGCGACAGCGAAACGGTGGCTATGCCTGCTGTTGCATCGAGGAAGCCATCTACTACCAGCAGATTGATGTCATTATTATCCAGGGGTGGATCGTATGGTTCAATGCATCCCTCAAGTATCAACATGAAAGTCAGCAATCCTCCAAGCCATTTACTGATCTTCATCTTTAGAATTTGAAGTTATAGGTGATAGTTGGTATTGGTCGCGCAAAAATCGAGAGTTTATAACCCTGGATGCGTCCGTTCTCGCTCTCAAAGTAAACTGAGTACGGGTTTGATCTACCCAATAAATTATACACTGCGAGTGTCCATGAACTGTGGGCCAGCTTCCGCACTTTGTGATTTCCTTCAACGTTTATTGAAACGTCTGTGCGGAAATAGTCTTCGATCCTGTATTGATTGCGCTCTGAATAATGTATGCGCATGGTGCCATCAACTTCATATTTTGCAACGGGCAGGGTTATGGGACGGCCCGTGCTGTAGATGAAGTTCAGGGAGAGATTAAATCTGCGGTTGAATTTGTAGTTGCCGATAAAAT
>CBFGXV010000652.1:0-2439 GCA_965652755.1 uncultured Chryseosolibacter sp.
GAATAATCCAATTATGAACGGTGAATATTATTTTTCAGGAAATCAAGGTAGTGGCCTTCAACTATGGAAGAGTGATGGGACGGCAGCCGGCACTGTTATGGTTAAAGAGGTGAGGCCTTCATTTGGCAACGATTATAATGAGGGCGGACCGCTTACCCACAATGGTTTATTGTTTTTTAGTTCGTCCACCAGCGCACATGGAATGGAGCCATGGGTTAGCGACGGCACTTCGGAGGGCACTTTTATGATCAAAGACATTGCCCCGGGTCCGGACTGGTCGAACTTAATTCACTATGGTATTGGTCTCAACGGTGCAGTTTATTTTATTACACTTCCCCCGGCGAACCAATGGGGGAATGAAGATGCCAGACATACTTTATGGAGGACAAGCGGAACAAATGAATCTACGGTAGAAATTGGCCAGCTCGGGGACCCCAGATCAAGTTTTGTTGATCCCTTTCGGATCTACAAGAATGAAGTATATTTTTTCGAGCGAATTGACGGAGGGCCGCATTTCTTGTGCGCAACTAATGGAACACCCGGAGGCATTCGTTTCGTTTTCAATATGCAAAACTACGAAGGTTTTCCCCGGCTGAATTTCTTCGATGTGGTAGGTGATTATCTCATGTTCTACGGGACGGCGGATGCTTATCCCACACCATTTTTCAGAAGCGACGGAACGACAGCAGGAACACAGGAATTTACCCGGTTCAATTCAGGGGGATACCAGGTTCATCCAAGGGACCTGACAAAGGTAGCTGACCTCATTTTTTATGGAGACCATGACGGACCAGGCTATGAAGGAAATGTTCAAGACCCGGACGATTATTTTCACCTGATTCAAAGCGATGGCGTGACGACCGCTTCCATGAGATCCATGTATGGCGTATCAACAATCGGCACGAATAACATTACAGGTCTCGGGCGCATTGTTTTTTTTACAACCCAAAACGATCAATACGAATCATCCGACAAGAAAAAATATCTGTGGATGTACGATCCTGATAATTCAGGAAGCGGACAAGTCGGCAAGATCCAGCAAGAAGTATGGAATAACGTGACAGGAACTAACGTGTCGTCAATACCAATAAATTCTGAACCTTCGTCGGTCAAAGATCTTACTATCTTCGAAACAGCAACAAACGTAGCAGACAACTACGGAAGCAGGGTTCGCGGATATGTAACTGTGCCGGAGACGGGTGACTACACTTTCTGGATCGCCAGCGATGACCAGTCGCAGCTCTGGCTAAGCACCGATGATCATCCCGTGAATAAGCGCAAAATCGCTGAAGTAACCGGATGGACAACAGCGAGACAATGGGAAAAGTACCCTTCACAAAAGTCTGCGGCGATCCGGTTGGAAGCCAATAGAAAATATTACATCGAGGCACTGCACAAGGAAGGAACAGGCGGAGATAACCTGGCAGTAGGATGGCGGCTGCCTGGAGGTACCTATGAACGTCCCATACCCGGTAACCGACTCATACCCTTCAACGCTTCCGAAAACTCTCTCCCGGTTGTGGCGATTACCAGTCCGGAGGATGGGCAAACTTTTACCTCGACTGCTCCGATCACTATCACAGCCGATGCATCTGACGCTGATGGAAACATAACAAAGGTGGAGTTCTTTAATGGCACAACAAGACTCGGAGAAGATACTTCAAGCCCCTACTCCTTTACCTGGAACAACGTCCAACGAGGGAATCACATTCTGCGGGCACAAGCAAAAGACAATGTTGGCGGTACCGGATCACACAGTATTTCGATCTCTGTGACGGATGGCGCTGCTTGCGAGGGCGCCGGAAGGATCCACCAGGAGTTCTGGACTAACGTCACAGGCATCCGCGTTTCCGATATCCCGGTAAATGAGGAACCTGATTTCATACAAGAACACTTTTTCTTCGAGGGTCCCGTAGCCCCGGTCGGCGATAACTATGGAAGCCGGATGCGCGGATATATTTGTCCCCCAGCTTCAGGACAATACATCTTCTGGATCGCGGGCGATGATCACGTGGAACTTTCGCTGAGTACGGATGATAATCCAGTCAACAAGCGAAGGATCGCGTACCACATGGGATGGACCAACAAAAGAGAATGGACGAAGTACGCGACGCAACAATCTGCGTCCATTACCCTCCAGGCTGGTCAGCGTTACTACATCGAAGCACTGATGAAGGAAGGCACGGGTGGCGATCACGTGTCGGTAGGATGGCAAAAGCCTGATGGCACACTTCAGAGACCGATGGGCGCAGTAAACGTTATTCCGTTTGGATCAACGCCTCCGCCACCCGCGTGCGCAGGCACCGGAACGATCAGTGTCGAAACATGGACGGGCATCGATGGAACGCAAGTCTCCTCAATTCCTATAAACGCATCTCCGAACCTCACAGGTGAGCGCAATATCTTCGAGGCGCCGACCAACATCGGAAATAACTTTGG
>CBFGXV010000653.1:0-2432 GCA_965652755.1 uncultured Chryseosolibacter sp.
TTCTCGAGCATATTTAGTTTTAAAGGGTTAAATATTCTGTTTTTATTAATTTTCTGCCGGGTTGGTGCATAATTTTTACGAGCAAGTCCCATGAAGAAACTATTAACCAACTGGAACAACTATCCGGTTGTTGAAGCCCGGGAAATTTCTTTCGACTACGAGAAAGAAATACCGTTGAAACTTGCCCAGACCTCAATTCCTCATGGAAACGGACGTTGTTACGGTGATGCCTCCTTATCCGCGGAAGTGGTCAGCACGCTCCGATACGACAAGGTTCTTGCATTCGATGAACTCAACGGTATAATTACGTGCCAAAGCGGCCTATTGCTTTCAGACCTTCTTAAGATAATTGTTCCGCGTGGATGGTTCCTGCCTGTGACCCCCGGAACCAAGTTCATAACCGTCGGCGGTGCCGTGGCATCGGATGTTCATGGCAAGAACCATCATATAGATGGGTCCTTCTCCAGGCACGTGATCGCCATGTCTGTACTTACCGGCACCGGCGAGACTTTCGTTTGCAGCCCGTCAAATTATCCCGACCTGTTTTGGGCCACCTGTGGCGGGATGGGCCTCACCGGAATTATCCTGGATGTGAAGTTCAGATTAAAAAGAGTCAACACTTCCTTCATCCGGCAAAAGCAGATCAAAGCGAGGAATCTCGGTGAGATCATGGACCTTTTTGAGGAGAATCCCGGGTCCACGTACTCGGTTGCCTGGATTGATTGTCTGAAGCAGGGCAAGAGCTTCGGAAGAAGCATTCTGATCCTCGGAGAGCATGCAACAGTGGATGAGGTGAAAGCAAAGAATGTCCTTATGACGAAGGAGAAAGCGCTGTTCACCGTCCCTTTTTACTTTCCTTCATTCGTACTCAATGGTTTTTCCGTCAAGATGTTTAACGCACTTTTCTACGCAAAGAATTACAAAAGAGTAATGGATGGCGTAGTACACTATGACGGGTTTTATTACCCCCTCGATTCGATCTTAAGCTGGAACAAGATCTACGGCAAGAAGGGGTTCGTGCAGTATCAGTTTGTTCTGCCGCATGCGACCAGTAAAAAGGGCCTGCCCGACATACTTACCCGCATTAACAAGCACGGTGCGGGCTCTTTCCTCGCCGTCCTTAAGTTATTCGGAGAGCAGGACGACCTCATTTCATTCCCGATGAAAGGTTATACGCTTGCCCTTGATTTTCCGATACAGCCGGGATTGTTTGAATTCCTCGACGAGCTTGATCAGGTGGTGGCGGATTATGGCGGTCGGATCTATCTTTCGAAAGATGCTCGCATGAAAAAAGAAATTTTCTGGAGGACTTACCCACACGCGGCGGAGTTCGTCAGTATTTTAGCAAAATATGATCCGCAGAAAAGATTTGTTTCCGGGTTATCAGAAAGACTAACCTTAAAGCCTTAATGGAGGAGAATGTTTTGATCCTGGGCGCTACGTCAGATATGGCGGTAGCGATAGCCCGACAGCTTGCATTGGAAGGATATTCAATCACACTTGCGGCGCGCAACACGGACCGGTTATCCGCACTTGAAGGCGATCTTCGGGTTAGGCATAAGGTGATGGTATCGTCTGCGCGTTTCGACGCCCTCGACTTCCCAAGCCATGAAGCGTTCTATCAATCGCTTCCCGAAAAACCGGATATCGTGATCTGCGTTTTTGGACTTCTCGGGGAGCAATCTGAGGCCCAGCGCAACTGGGTCCATTGCCACGAGATCATTGACAGCAATTACACGGGCGCGGTGTCTATCCTCAACATCGTTGCCAACGATTTTGAGCGCCGGAAAAAAGGAGTGATTGTGGGCATCAGTTCGGTGGCGGGTGAGCGTGGAAGGCAGAGCAACTACATCTATGGAAGTGCAAAGGCGGCTTTTACAGCCTACCTGTCGGGGTTGCGTAATCGGTTGTTCCATCATGGTGTGCACGTCGTTACTGTTAAGCCCGGGTTTGTGAAGACAAAGATGATCGAAAACCTCCCCGCTACTCCAGCCATGCTTACGGCGTCTCCAGCAAAAGTAGCAAGCAGCGTTTCGAAGGCTATACGCAGGAAGAAGAACACCGTCTTTGTGTTGTCTGCGTGGGCGCTGATCATGTTCGTTATCAGGAACATTCCGGAGGGCGTATTCAAGAGGCTCAAGATGTGATCGGCATCATTCGCTTCCATTGACCAACCGACTGTGGTATAACTTACCCAATTGCTGCTGCATTCGACTTGTTGTTTCAAACTGCGGGTACAATTTTTTAAGTATACTGGTTTCAACCCGAAACCTCCATGCATTACAAATCATTACTAATCACCGAAACACCCGCTGGCAAATTCGAACGCCAGATTGTTGAGCGATCCATTGACGAATTACCTGCCGGAGACGTCCTTGTACAAGTTCACTATTCAGCCCTGAATTACAAGGATGGTCTATCTGCAACAGGTC
>CBFGXV010000654.1:0-2430 GCA_965652755.1 uncultured Chryseosolibacter sp.
CCGTCATCGCACTGGCGGTGTTCCTGGTCTGGGAGCTCACCGACCGCGACCCGATCGTCGACCTGCGGCTGTTCCGCCACCGCAACTTCACCTCCGGCACGGTGGCGATGGTGGTCGCGTATGCGGCGTTCTTCTCGGTCGGCCTGCTGGTGCCGATCGAGGCCTCGGTCGACCTGCTCTACGGGCTGCTCAGGTTCTGAACCGACCGGGGTTTCGGGTTGTATGTCGCCACTGCCTTCCGCTACCATTCCAAAATTCAGTACGATGCCGAATTCAGGAAGAGGAGGATTTGGCGCCCGCCAGGCTACCATGAACAAAAGCAAAAGCACAAGAAGCGCGTGAACACCAAGGCTGGTGACCATCGCAATCCTTCGGTTCTTTCGCTCCTGTGTTTCAGTCATGATATTACTTCCCCGGTTTTGTCGCTATCACCACCTTTGCATTCAAGGATGTTGCTATGCCTGCGACGTGTACGAGGTGTTCTGTTGGCACTGATTGATCGATGTGCAGGATCACCGAGCCTGCTGTACCCGAAAGCTGTTGTTTCAATTCACCCTCCAACATTGCCCGGGATACCCTCCTGTCATTAACGTAATACTGCAGGTCTTTTGTTACTGTCACTGAGACCTTTTGCACCTCGATGGTGCTTGCTTTGCTCGAGGGCAGATTAACCGGCAGACCTGACGGCGTCACAAAGGACGAGGTCAGCATGAAAAAGATCAGCAACAAAAAGATAAGATCCGTCATGGAAGCCATGCTGAACGAAGGATCGACTTTATTTTTGGAGCTAAAATTCATTCGCCGGCGATTTTACTAAGAACATTTCAAACTCTATTGCGGTTCCTGCAGAAGGTCGATAAACTCAATGGAAGTGTATTCCATTTTGTGGACAACCTTCTGGACGCGTGTTACAAGAAAATTATAGGCCAGGTAAGCCAGGATTCCAACAACCAACCCTGCCACTGTTGTGATCATGGCCGTGTAGATACCGGAGGATAAAAGTTTCGGACTTACGCTGCCTTCCTCTTGCGCAATCGCTATGAACGCTTCTACCATACCAATAACCGTACCCAGAAATCCCATCATCGGAGCCGCCCCCGCGATCGTTGCAATGGAGGAAAGGTTTTTCTCGAGCTTGAAGATCTCAAGCTTGCCCACGTTCTCGATCGAAGCCTCGATGTTCTTCAAGGGACTACCGATGCGGTAAAGACCTTTCTGGATCATTCGTCCGACTGGACTATCCTGTTGGGCGCATAATAATTTTGCTCCGTTGATGTCGCCGCGCAATACCAGTTCCTTTACCCGGTTCATGAACTGTTCCGGATTCTGGTTCGCTTTGTTAATGATCATCAGCCTCTCAAAGAATAAATAGATCGCGATCACCGAAAGGATAAAGATCGGTATCATCATAAAACCACCCTGGATGGCCAGGTCGAGGACTGAGATTGATTCGTCTACGTTTTGAACTGTAGTAGTATCTGTAACGACTTGCAGAAAGATCATCTAAAAAGTTTAAAAAATTCCGTACCCAAACATCAATATTTAAT
This sequence comes from uncultured Chryseosolibacter sp., assembly GCA_965652755.1. Taxonomy (GTDB): domain Bacteria; phylum Bacteroidota; class Bacteroidia; order Cytophagales; family Cyclobacteriaceae; genus Chryseosolibacter. The sequence continues at coordinate 1,548 of CBFGXV010000654.1, forward strand.
CACCCATGCGCCATTTGTGTATTCGCTTTTAAGTTGATCGGCGGTTTGCTGCGTTGTGGCGAACGTTTCGCCTTCGGCTACTGTCAACCGGTGAAATTTAACCTTGCCATACGGAGCGATTATCTTCGCGCTCACTCCTTTCTCGCTCAGTTTCTTCGCATAGTCCATAATCAGGTCACCGTCGATGGCGCTGGCGATAACGACGTAATAACGACCTGTTCTTTCATTTAGTGTTTCAATAGTACCGACCGCGGGCGTTGCATTTGCCACTGAGTCTGCACGGCGCTGGTTTTCCTCCGCGATTCGTCTTTGTTCGGCAGCCTGCAGATCCTGTTCACGGCGGGCAGAATCCATGCGTGCCTCTTCCCGCTCCTGAAGCTTGAGTTTGGCAGCCGTGTCATTTGGCCTCTTCCAGCCAAAATACCATGCGGCGGCCCCGATGATCAGAAGAAGTGCCGCAATGCCAAGAATTTTTGGCCATGGCGAATTATTCTCGTCCTCATCGTAGTACGTGGAAGTATATTCCGTTTGGCGAACTTCGTCTCTCTCCATAGGGGTATTGGTTACAGGTTGTTCTTCGGTATATTGAGATTGGTTGATGGGTTCCTGCGGTTCGGGTGCTGGCGCATCCTGTGGCGGGGGCGTTGTATCTCTGTTTATAGGCTGATACTCGATTTCGGGGAGGCCAAAGGTGTCGTCATTACCAGCGTTCTGATCGGTGTTTTCGTCCGGCTGATCTTCAGGTTTTTTTCTCCTTGCCATTGGTCAGGGGTTCACGTATGCGTTTAACATACAAAAATAAAAGAATTTCCGAGCCTTACAAACATGAGGCCTCGTCAGAAGCTCCACGTAAAACCTCCGAGCGCCTGAAATCCTCTCACCG
>CBFGXV010000655.1:0-2425 GCA_965652755.1 uncultured Chryseosolibacter sp.
GTAAACATCTCTGCCAGAGACTCGAAGTCTCCGCCTGGGGCTGATATCCACGAAATGGGCGGCGTGCGGATGGGAAAGATCCGAAGACATCACTTCTCAATGAATGGAATCAGCTTCACCATTGCAAAAATGTTTTTGTCACCGATGGTTCGTGTATGACCTCTACCGGGACACAGAATCCGACTCTGACGTTTATGGCTATCACCGCGCGCGCGGCTAACCATGCCGTTGAGGCTTCCCGCAGGCGCGACATTTAGAAATCTTAAGGGTGCCCGGATGATCGGTTGTACTCCCCGCTGATGTAAGAGTGTGTTAGTCATGATTGTATTAAATTAAATCGCAGAGAACATAAAATGAAAAAATCGATCGTATCAATTCTTCTGGCGGCTGCAGTGATAGCCATGGATGCTTCAACAGTATCGGCGCAGAAAAACAAAAAATCTTTATATACCGCTCCCCTGGGTGTGCAGGCCTATACTTTCCGACACAGTTTTCCCAAGGATGTAGCCGCCACGTTGGATACGATAAAGATGCTGGGCTTCACCGAGATTGAGGGAAGCGGAGGCAAGATGGCACCGGAAGAGTTCCGCAAAATGTGTGAGGAGCGCGGTATCACAATTCCATCAACCGGCGCCGGGTATGAACAGCTCGTCAAAGATCCGAAAGGTGTAGCTGACCGTGCCAAAGCGTTAGGAGCAAAATATGTGATGACAGCATGGATCCCGCACAAGACGGGTGCTTTTAATTTTGAAAATGCAAAGAAAGCTGTGGAGGACTTTAACGCCGCCGGCAAAGTTTTGAAAGAGAATGGAATTACATTCTGCTATCACGTGCACGGCTATGAGTTCTGGCCTCATGAGAACGGGACGCTGCTGGATTACATCATTACGAACACGAATCCTGAATACGTTTCATTTGAAATGGATATTATGTGGACACACTTCGGAGGAGGTGATCCCGTAGCCTTGCTGAACAAATACAAGGACCGGTGGAAGCTGATGCACCTGAAAGACCTGCGCAAGGGTACACCAAAAGACCGCACTGGTCTGACGCCTGACGAGAACGATGTGCCTATCGGCACTGGTGAATTGGATATTCCCGCAATATTGAAGGCTGCTAAAAAAGCAGGCATCAAGCATTATTTCATTGAAGATGAAAGCCCGGCTCACGAAGTAACGGATGACGTGCCCCAAAGCATTGCGTACCTGAAAGGGCTCAGGAAGTGATTGCTGACCGCGACCCACATAAGTGGTCGCATCATGACGTACTTATTTCGACAAATTGATCAGTGAAGCTCCTTCAGTATCTTCATCAGGCAATGTTCTTCTTTTGTTAATCCCGTTTTGTTATCGGGTTTTTCGAGACGATCGAGATCTTTGAGATATTTATCAAGGTTGTTTTCTTCGTAGAGGCGGATAAGTCCGGGGTGCACATAGTATTTCCGGCACACGGTCCTCGTGTTTCCCAGTTTCGCGCTTACGTGGTCGAGTGCCATGAGGATGTTCTGCTTGCACATGGTCTGCGTCATGGCCTGGCCCATGGATTTGAAGGAGCGAAGGATATTCAACGATCCTGCCCAAAGCCGGAAATCCTTGGCGCTGAAGTCCGAACCTGACGCTTCCTTGATGTATTCGTTTACACTTCCTGAGTCAATGCTTTTGCGCGTTCCGTCTTCGGCATAATACTGAAATAATTCCTTGCCGGGAATGTCCCGGCACTGCTTGACGATGTTTGCGAGTTTCTTGTTCTTCAGGCTGATGTCATGAAAAACTCCTTTCTTGCCCTTGAAAGAAAACTTCAGCTCGTCGCTTTTGATCTCTACGTGTTTGTCTTTAAGGGTCGTTAAGCCGTAAGACCCGTTCATCTTCTCGTAGCCATAATTGCCAACGCGAATGTAAGTGCGCTCCATGAGCAGGATCACAGCAGCCAGCACTTTGCGTTCACACAGGTCCCGCAAACAAATATCTTTTTCTAGCTTCGCCCGCAAGGTGGGCAGCGCCTTGCCGAATTCAAAAAGGCGATGGAATTTTGTTTCGCTCCTGATTTTACTCCACAGGGTGTGATACCGATACTGCTTTCGGTTTCGGATGTCCAGCCCGGTAGCCTGAATGTGGCCATTGGCCTTGTTGCAGATCCAGACTTCCCGCCAGGCAGGAGGGATAGCCAATTTTTTTATGCGCGTCAACGTAGCTTCGTCGGTAACCTTCCTGCCGCGGTAGAAGTATGTAAAGCCGTTTTTGTCGCCTTCCCGGCGGATCCCGGGTATGTTGTCCCTGACGTAGACAAGGTCAACGGTAGCAGCCGCCCGCTCATAATCCTTGTCGATCCTGAGGAACTGCTTGTGTGATAAATCAAGGTCAACGGCCTCTGCTTTCATAGGAACCGGATGCTTTCGACCGGGTTATATCCCCGCTCGTTATTAAAG
>CBFGXV010000656.1:0-2423 GCA_965652755.1 uncultured Chryseosolibacter sp.
CATCACGTTTATTCAATCCGCGCAAATACTTTGATTTTGGAAAATAAGCGCCAATTTTTCCACACGCGATGGCAGTCGCAAACGACGAGCCTCTAACAAACGCAGTCGGGCCCGTGAATGGCGTTCTGAATTTCATCGCGTTAGCTTCATCTTCATCCACATCACGCATCACTCCGACATCCACATATCGTTCCGAATAATTTTGCGTTGGACTCACGAGGGTGCCATCTGTTGTTGTCACAGTGACAACATTTTTACCTTTGAAGCTAAGACAGGCAGGATAGAAATTATGGTATTCAAGATTCCTCAGCATTGTATCAGGGACTTCCACTCCATGCTCCTCGCGGTATGCCTTCCTAGCGAACTTATCAACTTCTTCAATCTTATTACCGGCAGCCGTCACGAAAAGAATTCCATTCTCGCGCAAGGTCTCCGTGATCAACCGGTCGAGGTAGGGATGCGGGCCATCTCTGTAATAGTAGAAACCCCAGCTCGCATTGATAATATTCGCGCCTTTATCCATTGCATAATGAATCGCGCAAATGCTGGAAAATAAATCACCAATTCCATCCTTGTCATGGGTCTTCAAGACCATTATCTGAACGAAGTTTTTTGGCGACAATGCGAATTCATTGATTATGTAATGGCTCACCAACGTTCCGTGCAAGTTCTGGTTGTCATCTTTTACGTCTGAGTTTTCGCCTATAAAGTTCCAGCCATCGGTGTCATCGTCGTAACAATTACCATCGTCATCTTTTTCGTTCTTCTTTTCATCCGCATTTCTCCATAGGAGATTTGGACTTACGACGTGCGTTGCATCAATTCCTGTATCGAGGACGGCTACCATGATTGTATCTTTACCTTCACCACCAAATTCTATTGGTTTTTTGTTGTAGTTGAAGCTTTGGAAGTCCAGTTTGGTATCCAGGGGAACATTGCTGAGAAAGTTTAATGAATAGTACGCGAACCCGTCTTCGCCAACGCCTTCTGAACCTTTAGGGCTTACAGTTCCACCGTTAACGCCCTCGGCGTGAATCTGCGTTTGTATATCGTCAGCGTGCCACAACTCAACATAGGTGTTTTTGCAACTATGGCACTTCGTCACCTCTAACGAGCCCATATTAATGCCTCTGGCGGTGAATGATGCCTTGATCGCATCGACCGCTGCGGAGGTGGGCGGCGCTTTGAACATCACAATTATTTCATCTAATCGGTACCGGTTAGCGGAGGTGGAATCACCTTTCTCGAGACTACGGATTGGTTGATAATTGTGTTTGCTGCAGGCGATGGCAATGCATACAACCACCATACTGAGGATCATCAATTTTTTCATATGGAAAAGTTTAGAAATGACTCACCAACGGTCCAGCCAGCCGGAAGCAACCTTATGTCCCGGGAGTTGTTTCTGAACAACTTCCCGCAAAATTTCTTTTGCCCCTTCATCATCCCCGGGTGCCGAACGCATCATCAGCGTAACAGCTTTGTAAAACGGACCTGCATTAACGTAAACATCATCGCGCTTCGCCAGCATATCGAACTGGTCCAGCGCCTTATCATATTGTCCGCTTGCCAGATAAGTCAGTCCGAGATTTTTAATAGCCTCCGCTGAACCTTCCTTCTGTGCTATGGATCCGAAAATCCGTCCTGCGTTGTCGTAGTCTTTGCTATTGTACGCCGCAATACCCAACCGAAGGCTATCCGATGCGTCTGACATCGTTGTTGAAATGTACAGCAGATGTTCCGCTGTGTATTCCGACGCCATCTGTTGAGGAGAGTCAGACTTTAAATAGAAAATCGCTGCAACAACAATGAGCAAACACGCTGCAGCGGACATAACGTATGGTATGAGTTGTCTCACTTTTGATTGTGAATCACCTTGAGAATCGTCCTCTCTGTAAGGGTCCGGGAAAAAGCCTCTCTTCTCGGTTTCCCGAAGAAATTCAAGGTCACTAAGCGATCCTTCAAACTTGATCGCGCCGATCAGCAGCCGCTCCTGATCAAAAAGTCTTTTGAATCCCTCGTCGTGCTGCAGGCGCCTTTCAAACAGGGCCATTTCGTCGGCCGTGAGATCCTGGTCAAAGTATCGCTCGATGAGTTCAATATCGTAATCCGGGTCATTCATAATGTCGTAGAAGTTTGCGCCGTACGCTCCAGCTCCTCGTACAGCTTGCGCAGCTTTGCCATGCACTTACATTTTTGATTCTTTGCCGTGTCGGCGTTCTTATAGTTCAGCAGGTCGCTGATCTCCTGCATGCTTTTCTTTTGATAGTAGTAGAGGTCCACCAGCTTCCTGCAGGGATCTGCAAGCTTGGATACCGCCGCCCTGGCGATCGAAAAAATGTTGTCATCAAAGGGCTCCTGGTCTGCTTCAGCCAGGTGTTCCCTAAGCCATTCCTTCTGATCGATCGATGTTATTCGTTTTG
>CBFGXV010000657.1:0-2418 GCA_965652755.1 uncultured Chryseosolibacter sp.
CTGCCGTTAAAAAGAGAGATCCATTCACCATGCTGGTCCCGCGTCGAAGTGCAAGAGCCCATCAGCAGAAGGACGCAACAAATTGAAAATCTTGAAATCATGCCGTATCCGTTTTGTGCCACGAAGATGTTAAAATATTCGCTGCGAAAATCTTTGGATTCATAATTACAGGTTCCCGACTTCGGTAACTTGTACATTTTCCATCCATGAGGAACAACGCAAGGAGAACGTTATCTGTGGCACATCAATATTTTTTGTCCGCTCGTCTTATTCGAATACGCCGGCGAATGTTTGCCGGATGATCTTGCCATCCCGGATGATAAATGTGTCAGTGGCGTAGCTCAGATTAAACCCGGGAGTTTTGGAGTTCCACAGGATATAGCCAATGTCTTTTGACACGATCGATTTCTCAAGGTTAAAAGTTGTGGAATCTTTCGGGAATGCCTTAAACGCGTTGACGAAATTCGTTCGGATTTCCGATAGCCCAGTATAGGTATCGTTGGGCGTAACGAGCACGGATTCTTCTGTGTAATCTTTCATCGTTTCCTCCAGGTCATTAGCCTTAAACGCTTCCCAGTGATGATCCAGTACGCGTTTGGTTTCTGTTTCGCTGAAGCCGGCCTCTTCCGTATGTGTCGTTTGGGAATTGCATGCATACAGAAACACGACGATGAGAAATAGGTATGTTATTTTCATATAGATTAATTGATTGGTGGCGGTAAATATCAAAAAAAGCATGAAGTCCGCAGACCCCATGCTTTAATAACTAAACTAAAGTGTTCTTTTCTAAAGTTTTTCTCCAAGGTTCACGCCTTTCATTTCGTCTTCAGACATAAACGGCTGATTTCTGACGCGCTTGCCCGTTGCCTTGAACAACGCGTTGGCGATTGCTCCACCCGTCGGGGGAAGAGCCGGCTCACCCAGACCTGTGGGATCAATACCGTTGTCAACAAAATGGGCTTCCACTTCAGGTACTTCTTTCATGCGGATAAGCCTGTAAGAATTGAAGTTCTTCTGTTCAGCCTCGCCGTCCTTGAATGTGAGTTTTCCAAACATGGCGTGACCGAAACCATCAACGATCCCTCCGATCACTTGTTGTCTGGCTCCACTCAGGTTGACAACAATGCCGCAGTCAGAGGCTGCGTAGATCTTCTTCAGCACCGGGTTGTTGTTCTTCACTTCCATTTCCGCCACCTGCGCAACATAAGAACGGTGTGAGAAGTAGACGCTGAATCCCTGGGAGACATTTTGTTTTTTGCCCCATCCGGATTTTTCGGCGGCAAGTTTAATGACGCCTTTCATCCGGTCGATGTCATATTTGATCTCCCCTACCGGTGATTTCTTTGCGCGGTCCAGGAGGTCGAGTCGGAACTGGACAGGATCTTTCTTGGCGGCGAAGGCCACTTCATCCAGGAATGACTGTTCGGCAAAGGCCAGGAAGTTTGTGATAGGTGCGCGCCAGGGTCCGGTGGTAATGGGAGACTTGTGCTCGACGGAATCGATCAGCAGGTTATCAACAGCGCCGGAAGGAAAATTATCTTCCCGCGTGCTGTTACCCGAATTGATGCCTACGCCGCGCAGTTTATATGCTGTCATATTTCCCGCTGCATCGAGCGCAGCTTCAAAGCGATATCGGACGGCCGGGCGGTAAATGCCTCCCGTCATGTCGTCTTCACGCGACCAGATCACTTTGACCGGTGCCTTCATGATGTTGGAAACCTCAACGGCGTCCAGCACATAGTCGGACTGAAGCCGGCGACCAAAGCCGCCGCCCAATCGTGTCAGGTCAACAGTTACTTTTTCAGGAGCAATGCCGAGCAGCTTCGCTGTTTCAGTTCTCGCTCCATCGGGTCTTTGCGTGGGCCCGACCAGTTCGACTCCATCCTCCCTTACGTGGGCGAAGAAGTTCATGGGCTCCATAGGAGAGTGTGACAGGAAGGGGCACTGATATTCGCTGCGAATGACTTTGGCAGCGGACTTGAAGGCTGCGCCAACATCGCCATCCTTTCGTCTTACAGTAGCCGCCTCGTTGCTGTCCAGCAGCTCCTTGAAAAGCTTGTCGTGGTCTGCTGTGCTTTCGACGACGCCATCCTTTTCATATTCAACTTTCAGCGCCTTCCGCGCCTTCATCACCTGCCAGGTGGACTTACCAACTACTGCTACATTATTCTTGAATGTAACAACATCGACAATACCAGGCATCGCCTTGGCTGCAGCGCTGTCTACTGATTTGATCTTCATCCCGAAGGCGGGATGCTGCACCATCGCTATAAGCATTCCGTCGCGATGGAAGTCAAGACCGTACAGAGGCTTGCCCGTCACCATCTCGTGGTTGTCGACGTTGCGGACCGCCGTGCCTATGAGTTTGAAATCCTTGATGTTCTTTAACTTCACCTCTGCAGGCACCGGGATGCTGGC
>CBFGXV010000658.1:0-2418 GCA_965652755.1 uncultured Chryseosolibacter sp.
GGCGCTGTCCTCTACCAGGAGCATTTTAACTGCCTTATCGCATCTATTCTTGCGCTTTAACGGTTGGGCCATAGTCTGTTCTGTCAACACCATTGACTACCGATTCTTCCCGAAGATAATCCGTGCGAGGCTAATCCTGCAACAAAATGCGCTTCCGGCAACTAAATCACGGTTTGCTTTTTACTTTTCAGCAGCAAATTATCCAATATTTCAGTTTCACCGGCGTTCATGTGCTTTTTTTCAACTGAATAGCATGCTTTTCATTCGTGAATATTCAAAAAACCGTCTATCGCACGCAGGCTATACCACCCCTAGGGGTGGGTGAAGTGACTGCCTAACTGATCTATTTTTTTATACGTACTTAAGCGGATGTGGACCTCCTCAGAGAATTTCTGAGATAAGTAAGAGAATTCCTGATGCCCCCGGAGAAACATATCAGGGAGTTCTGCCGCTTTTTCGGTTATTAAGTGGTGAAAACGTCATTTTACCAAGGCGCTCTCAGGCAAAAGCGCTTTATCCACCTGAAAGCATCGATTGTATAGATCAAGCAGCTGATTTATTTAAAATCCGGGTTACTCTGATTTATTCCCGTTTCCGTTGCAGCACTTTTGTATTATCAAACCAACGCAAACCATGACGACCAGGATCAGACACAACCAGTTCAAAGGGATGTTCATCATCATCCTGTTTATGACCCTTAGTCTGAAACTCATGGTTGCCCAGGCGCAATCGTCCGCAAGCTCCTATAAAGGATTTAATGCAAGTTTTGGCGCCCGGTCGTTCGCGGTTTCCAGCAACATCGCAGAGATCGACGGGACTGATCTGCTTGAAACAGGAGGACAAGTCGGTTTGATCTTTGGCAATAATGTTATCAAGTCAAGACTTGGCCTTTTCGGATATTTCTCCTCGTCCGGCAAAACTCCGGGCACTGTATCGCTCTATTCTTCAAACGCATCGGTGAACTTTTACCCTTTGCAGTTCTTGATGAAAAGGAATTTTCTTATTGAACCCTATGTCTGCGCGGGCATGTCATACGACCGGTTCAAATTTTTCGGATACTACGTCAATCAGGAACCAGGCGTCACAAATTACAGTCAGGCCGAAGCGCCCTACCTTGGAAAGATCAAACAGGTAAACGCAACGACCGGCCTGGGACTTGAACTCAGATTAAGGGACGACTTCGACTTCATTCACCTTTTCACGGAAATAAAATACGCCGGCAACCTTTCAGCCAAAGCAAATCGCGAAACCTTTGCCGAAACTACTTTGAAAAGTCAGCTGCATACGGTTATTGGTATTAGCTTTGGAGCAAATCGCTGATGCTTTTATCGCCACACCCGACTAAATGCGACGCTTTACCTAACGCTTTGGCCATGAGCCCCGCCCTGAAGATTAAATGGTTAAACCTGATAGCCGCAATGACTTGCGCCACAGCTTTGAGCTGTGACCTGCCCTTTGATGAAGAACCTGTTTCGCGCCATTTTCTGATCCGGCAGGGCGAACATTATTCAACTCCGCGCCTCATGGAAACGATGGATTCCAGGACTATCAAATTCAAGGCTACTTTTGATGAATCCGCCAGATACACATTGGATGATGCGTCGATGCAAACGAACAAGAACAAGTTGATGGGTTTCTCGGACTGCAGCTCATTGCACCACGAAAACAGCGCCCGTTTCGGCTGGCAGTGGTTCAATGACCAACTGGAGATCTATGCGTATTGTTATGTCGATAGCGTGCGGATAGAGGAATTCCTGCAAGCGATCGACATCAATGAGGAAAACCTATACGAAATAACAAAGACGGACGGACAATACATATTTTACATAAACGGCGACCGCAAGACGGCGATCTCCCGCTCACATGATTGTAAAAGTGGCGTAAGCTACGTGTTGTACCCGTACTTTGGAGGATCTGTGCCCGCTCCACACGATGTCAGGATAAAGATCGGGATGATTCAATGATTTTCATATTTTACAACCATCTCCATCACCAGGAATCATGAACCTGTTAATCATTGACGACGATGCCATCTGCAGCTTTATCAACACCCGCGTGGCGCAGACATCCGGAATGTTCGGCACGATTCACACCGTACACAACGGGAAGGACGCGCTCGACTTCCTGCAGTCAACTTGCGGGGATAGCGCTGTAAATCCGGATGTAATACTACTGGATCTGAATATGCCCCTGATCAACGGGTTCGATTTTATCACCGCCCTAAAAAATATGCCCCTGGTGAACAAGGAGAACATCAGCATCGTCATTCTTACTTCATCGGACAACTCCAAGGATATCGAGCGTGCACACGCTATGGGAATACATCACTACCTTCAAAAGCCTCTCACCGTCAACGACCTCCAGGCCACGATATTTGCGCTGGGGAAATACCCGCGGCTGTCCCGCGTGAACCCGTGA
>CBFGXV010000659.1:0-2416 GCA_965652755.1 uncultured Chryseosolibacter sp.
GGAAGAAGCCGTCAAGCAAAAAGTGGAAGAGGAAGCCAAGGAAAAAATTCAGAACCTTTTAAAAAGAAGAAAAAATTAAGATACCCGGGTGCAGGTTTTTTTGATCTGCACCCGTTTGGCGCATACCAGGACGTATCGTCGACTTACTTTTCCAACCGTCGGTTCGAGGACTATATAGGCACAATCCGCATCGTGGTGAATCGCGAAAAAACGCGTTTTTTAGGGTAACCAGAGTGCTTTTTCCGTTAGCCGTCCGCACACGCGACTCGCCGCTTCCTGCCCCCGCTTAAGAACCATGCCCGGAAAAATCAATTAAGCAGCCGTATCTATGGCAGTTAAAATTGATTTTATGAAAAGGGTTCTTCTGCGTGCGTTGTTCTTTTTAATTCCTTTCCTGTGGTCGATCTACGTATCGGCCCAACCAAAACAAACTGATTGCAATACCACTTGCTTCTCATCGCAGGTAATGTCAGTGGAGAAATTAGACTCCTCATGCACGGCATATGAGATACAGGTTTCCATTTCCGGTGAATGCGCCCACGCTTTGTCGCATTACAGTGTAAGCGTTCCTTGCGGAAAAGTCCAGGATATCTGGAATTCGCAAAATTGGAAACAAGAGATCGGAACTGATCCCACCGCCGGGATCAATGGGTTTAAAATTGACGACATCGCCGGGTTTGGCGACGGTGCGCTTTCTTCCTTTACGGTCAAGTTCACAGTTTGCGCCGAGCCAGGTAGTTGTGTGACAGAAATGAAATGCTGGCAACCGGTGGTGGCATATAAGGCATCCACTTGTGTTAATTACCAAAACCTGACTGTCAACTGTAACTCGCTGACCGCCTCCATCCAAAAACAGAATGCGACCTGTTATGGCGCGGCGGATGGATCGCTCTCAGTTACGGTCACAGATGGTCAGGGACCGTATACTTTTTTGTGGTCAAACCAATCAACGCAACAAACAATTTCCGGATTGCGGTCGGGGAATTACTCCGTTCTGATCCGCGATGCTTCAGGAGAAGAGCTAGTACTGGAAGAAACGATCACCCAGGGAGAACAGATCCACATCAGTGGAATGACCAGTCCGGCAACATGTATTGGTGTGGCTGACGGTATCATTGATCTGACTGTGACCGGTGGCACAGGGCCCTATTCATATGTCTGGAGCAATGGCGAGACCACGGAGGATATCAATGAATTGAAAGCAGGCCAATACTCCGTTGTCGTGACTGATAGCAAAAACTGTACTGCCGGGTCCAACTTTAATCTTGGCAGCAGTTCAACCATCTCGATTAACGCCACAAATGTGAAGCCGGATTGCAACGTCGCGAACGGGTCAATCGACCTCACGGTTATTGGGGGAACATCACCTTATACTTTCGCGTGGTCAACAGGCCAGACGACTGAAGATATTACGAACATCGGAGTCGGACTGTATACAGTCATTGTCTCAGATGCCGCCGGGTGTTCGCAGGAGAAGAACATTTTTATATCGAATAACAACACTCTTTCTCTCAAAGGCACTACCACCCAGGCCGGTTGCTCTGACGAGACTACAGGTGCTGTTGATATTACAGTAACAGGCGGATCTGCCCCGTATACGTTCACATGGTCAACCGGTCAGACGTCCGAAGATGCAACAGGTTTATCGTCGGGCTATTATACCGTGACTGTAAGGGATGCAAAGGGATGTACCATCAGCGGAGGATATGCTGTGTCCAAATCCACGTTCCAGGTAGCGAGGACGATAAGTCCGCCAACATGTTATGGAGAGACTAACGGCTCTATTTCAATACAGGAACCAGTGGGAGGGACAGCCCCTTTCACGTATGTCTGGTCTGATGGTCAGACCGGGACATCGATAACGGACCTTGAGGCCGGCACCTACTCAGTTACTATAACAGATGCCATGGGCTGTTCGAAAACAGTGTCGTCAACAGTTTTAAGTCCGCGTCAGATCTCGGTATCGGCGCTCGTCTCAAACATCAATTGTAATGCGGACGGCTCGTTCAGCATAGACCTGACCCCCTCTGGCGGAACGCAGCCATACACCTATCAATGGTCGAATGGAAGTACCGCGGAAGATCTCTCCGGACTTGCGAAGGGGACATATTCAGTAACAATCACTGATGCTTACGGATGTAGTATCACAAAAGAAATCATCGTTGAAGGCGAGAGTGCAACCTGGTCATGTCTTATTAATGAGCCTTCCGCTGCTCCTGTCTGTGGCACGGCGGAAAATATGATCAACACCGCTGTGATCGATGCTGATTCATACAGCTGGAGCGTGGAAAGCACAGACGGCTTATGGTCACTGTCGGGTACGAACAGTCCTTCTGTGCCGTACACGGCGGGAGGCCCGAACAGCTCCGGAACATTTACACTGACGATTGTCAAAGACGGATGCACAAAAAGTTGT
>CBFGXV010000660.1:0-2404 GCA_965652755.1 uncultured Chryseosolibacter sp.
TTTTATCCCTTTCTCGTAACTGCAACATGTGAATTTGGCAGGCAGGACGATCCCGTTCAGATCTCGACTGCAGAAAGATCAGTGACTCATCGAGGTGGTGGCGCTATCGGGTTAGTGACGACTGCCAGGCCGGTAAATGCTACTACAAATTTCAGTTTAAACGAAGCGTTCTACGAGGCTTTGCTTGAACGTGGAGAGCAGGGTTATGCGCCTGTCGGCGAAGTTTTCCGCAGAACCAAAAACAATAGCACGAGTGGAGTGGCGAACCGGAACTTTTCGCTGATAGGCGACCCGTCAATGGTGCTTGCTTTGCCGCAATATTCCATCAACATTGTTGAAATAAAGACTCGCACCGGTTCGGATACACTCAAGGCGCTCTCGACGGTACGCGCAACAGGAGAAGTGCTGGATCGCGAAGGACGTCTTGCCACTTCCTTTAACGGAATCCTCGAGGCTACCCTTTATGACAAGAAGGAACAGTTTGTGACAATTGGAAAGAACAATCCGCCTTTTCAATACCAGCAATGGGAGAATGCAGTTTTTCGCGGGAAGGCCAACGTCGTGAGCGGGATCTTCGATCTGGAATTTGTTATGCCTGACAACATTGCATCCGCTCCTGCGCCTGGAAAATTGAGTTTGTATGCTTTCGATCCGGTAAGTGGCATCGATGCAAAGGGCGTCAACACCGCTTTGCGCATTGGTGGAAGAGAAGCTGACGTTCCGGAAGATGTTACACCACCCGTGATCAGATTATTCATGGGTGATACAACGTTTGTTGAAGGAGGCGTTACAACCTCTGACACTTACCTCGTTGCAAAACTCAGCGATGAGTCGGGCATTAATATTTCTGGTTATGATACGGCAAACAGTATTGTTGCAATTCTCGATGATGGCCAGGCCACATACACGCTGAATGATTATTACGTCGCGGATGTTGACACGTATCAAAGTGGCTCAATCAGGTTTCCCATTCTGGGCTTGGCGCCGGGGCCTCATACCCTTACCGTTAAAGCGTCTGACGTTCACAACAACCCGGCTGTATCAAACGTCTCTTTCGTTGTGACACAGGGAGATGGGTTGGTCATTGAAGATTTCGGAAGCTATCCGAATCCCTTTCAGGATCAGACGACGTTGTTTTTTACGCATAATCGCTCCGGCGACGATCTAAGGGCACAGTTATTTATCTTTACGCTGGCCGGTGAGCTGATCAGATCTGCTGACATTTCCGTTGCAGAAAGCGAATACCACATTGATTTGATGGAATTGAAAGCATGGGAAGGGTCGGACAAAAAACTGCCGCCCGGTTTATACTTGGCCCGGGTGCTTGTTCGTTCAATGACCGATGGCTCTAAAAATGAGAAGGTTACGAAACTTATTGTTTTGAATTGATTATCTTTGACCCCTAGAATTGATGTTAATGAAGCTCCGAGAAGCATTTCTCCTCCTGGTATTTGTAAGTTCCGCTCTGCGGGGTTTTTCTCAAACCGATCCCGTCTCACAACCGGGTGAGCTGGTCGGCCAACAGCGCGCCATTACAACCGCTGTGCCTTTCATTGGAATCACGCCTGACGCGCGGCATGCTGCTCTCGGCGACGCGGGCGTAGCAACATCCGCGGACGCCAACGCCGCTTACTGGAATGCCGGAAAGCTCGTGTTCATTGAAAACAAGAAATACGGAGGCAGTTTTTCCTACACGCCCTGGCTCGGGAAAATAGTAAACGACATGTGGATTTCGTCGCTCTCCGGTTTTTACAAGCTCAGCCGCGAGCAGGCGATCGCCGTGTCACTAAAATATTTTGATCTCGGTGAGATCAGTTTCCGGGGATACCAGAACGAACCCCTTGGTGACTTCAATCCAAAGGAGGCATCCTTTGATGCTACCTACTCGAGGATGTTGACTGATAACTTCAGCATCGGTATATCAGGGCGGTATATCTTTTCAAATCTTACCGGCGCCTTCACTGGTTCCGATGCGCAAGCTGGCAACAGCGTAGCCGCCGACATCGGCGTGTTCTACACCAAGCCACTGAGGGGAACGCGAAACTCAACACTCTCGCTGGGTGCACAAATTTCCAACATCGGCGCGAAGATCTCCTATACCGACAATAACAATAAAGACTTTTTGCCCACCAACCTGCGTCTTGGCGGCGCATACACAACAGAACTTGACGCGTACAATAGCATCACTTTTATACTGGACTTCAACAAGTTGATGGTGCCCAGTCCGGGAGCCAACAGGGATACTGTTTCACTGCTCAGCGGCATGTTCGGATCTTTTTCCGATGCACCCGGAGGAGCGAAAGAAGAATTTCAGGAATTCATGATCTCATCGGGTGTCGAATACTGGTACCGGAATATTTTTGCGGCGCGTCTCGGATATTTTAACGAGCACATTGATAAAGGA
>CBFGXV010000661.1:0-2383 GCA_965652755.1 uncultured Chryseosolibacter sp.
AATTCTCGCAGTTATCTGGTATAAATTCTCCGATCCTTTTTTACAGAGCGCTGAGCATCCGGCAGTGGATGATCATTACTGTGATGATCATTTACGGGTCAAAATTGCTGACCATCCTTGTGATCTTTATAGACGATGTTCAGATAAACATCCGGAGGCTTGTCCGCTATGTCAGCAAACGCTCGGGCAGCAAGATCACAGGCAAACCGATCACGCGATCGGAATTCTTTGACAAGACAGCCATTGCCGTAGGGCTTGTGCCGCTCGCCTCCATGGTCACGGGAATTATCTCGGGGGCTACGGACTACAGGGTCGTGCGAAAAACAATCTATCTTCCCAGGCTTCCGAAATCTTTCGATGGTATCCGCATCGGACAATTCTCAGACACCCATGCAGGTACTTTCTTCAACAAGACCGCCGTAAAAGGCGGAGTTGAAATGTTGATGAGGGAAAAGGCTGATGTGATCTTTTTCACCGGCGACCTGGTCAACTATCAGACTGATGAGGTTGATAATTATATTGACGTATTCAAAAAAGTCCGCGCGCCGCTGGGAGTATTTTCATCTACCGGAAACCACGACTACGGGAATTACCGCAAATGGTCGAACGATGCGGCCAAGAAAAAGAATTTCGAGGACATGATCACCGCGCATAAGCTCATGGGTTATGATCTGCTGATGAACGAACACAGGTTCCTCGAGCAGGGCGGAGAGAAGATTGCCATCATCGGTATTGAGAACTGGGGGATGGGCCCGCCCCACCGTTTTCCGAAGTATGGAAAACTTGCCAAAGCTTACGCGGGAACTGAGGAAGCTTCCGTGCGTCTGTTGCTCTCACACGACCCGAGTCACTGGGATGCGCAGGTGCGGCCCGAGTTTCCCGGTATAGACATCATGTTCGCGGGACATACCCACGGCGCGCAGATGGGAGTGCAGATCGGCGATTTCCGGTGGAGCCCTTCCCAATATATTTACAAGCAGTGGGCAGGCCTTTACCGCGAAGGCGATCAGTTCCTTTATGTCAACCGCGGTTATGGATGCATTGGATATCCCGGCCGCGTCGGTATGCCGCCGGAACTTACTGTGATCGAGCTCAAGAGAGGATAGCCCACCGTTGATATGCCGGCCAGTGATTACGCGGATGGTTTCTTCGCGGCCTCTACAGCATGTCCGCCGAACTCGTTCCGCAGTGCCGCGATGATCTTTCCAGAGAATGTATCATCCTGCAAAGACCGGTACCGCATCAGCAACGAAAGCGCAATCACAGGCGTGGCTATCTGTTTTTCCAGCGCGGTCTCCAGCGTCCATTTTCCCTCACCGGAAGAGTGCATGATACCCTTGATACTCTCGAGACCCGGGTCCTTTGACAGCGCATTTTCCGTCAGCTCCATCAGCCAGCTGCGCACAACAGAGCCGTGATTCCACACGCCTGCCACCGACTTCAGGTCGAGATTGAACTCACTCTTGTGAAGAATTTCAAAACCCTCTGCGATAGATTGCATCATCCCATACTCGATACCGTTGTGGATCATCTTCACAAAGTGTCCTGCACCTGAAGGTCCGCAATACAAATAGCCATTGGCTACCGAGATGTCTTTGATCAAAGGTTCACAGTGTGCAAAGACCTCTTTTTTTCCTCCGACCATCGCACAGATCCCATTCAGTGCGCCTTCCATACCGCCACTGGTTCCGCAGTCGAGATAGTCGATTCCGCTGGCCTCGAGTTGTTTCGCGCGGCGCACAGTGTCCTTGTAGTTGGAGTTGCCGCCGTCGATGAGAATGTCGCCTGACCGGAGTAGCGGCGCGACCTGCTGGATGGTGAGATCAACTGCTTCTCCGGAAGGGATCATCATCCAGATAACTTTTTTTCCTTTCAGGGGCTGAAGGAGTTTTTCAATAGATGCGGCGGTTGATATACCCTTTTGTTTTATGGACTCAAGTGTTTTCTGGTTGAGGTCGTAGGCCAGCACCTGGTGTCCGTGCTGATGCATATTTAGCCCGAGATTGAATCCCATCTTGCCCAGTCCGATAAGTGCGATTTGCATGGTGTTCTTTTTATTGGTTGAAGTTTCTTTACTCATTTATTTTTTTACGCTGTGTGTCGACGATCCATGACGATTAAGCGATGCGTTTTTTTACTACACGTCGCGGAAGATAACCATCGTGCAACAGCCTTCAGGCCATCAATCCGGCAACGCTGTCGTACAGCTTCCTGTACCGCAAAAACAGTTCCCTGTAGGAAGCCATGTTGCCGGGGTTGGGCATGAATTCTTTTATCTCAGCGGGTTTGAGTTGCTGATAGTCTGATATCACGCCCATATCCTTCATAGCAAGAAAAGCAGCGCCAACGGCTGAAGCATCCGCAGTATTGATCAGACACACTT
>CBFGXV010000662.1:0-2373 GCA_965652755.1 uncultured Chryseosolibacter sp.
AAATAGGCTTTCTCGAAGTAAGCTGGGTTGATATCATCGATATAAGTCTGGTCAGCATCCTGCTTTATCAGGTGTACAAGTTGATCCGCGGGAGTATTGCAGTAAACATTTTCCTGGGCATACTGGCGCTTTATCTCGTGTACCTCATTGTACGCGCTGCCGAAATGGAACTGCTGGCAACCATACTCGGACAGTTCATGGGGGTTGGTGTGCTGGCAATGATCATACTTTTTCAGCCGGAGATCCGAAAGTTCCTGCTTGTCATTGGCCGCGGTACGGAGTTCCGGGAGAATTTTTTCAAGACCGTTACGAGCTGGCGGAATAATTACCACGATGATTTTGATATTCAACAGGTGATAGAAGCGCTTAAGACCCTGAAAGCTACAAAGACCGGTGCGCTCATTGTGTTTTCACGCGATGTCGAGTTGCGATTTTATATCGAGACAGGCGATGGTCTTAACGCCGAAATTACCCGACGGCTGTTATTGGCGATCTTCAATAAAAACAGTCCGCTCCACGACGGCGCGGTCATCATTTATAAGGGACGCATCAAAGCCGCCCGTTGCATACTGCCGGTAAGCGAGAACGACCATTTGCCCGCGCACTTCGGCTTGCGTCATCGTGCGGCAGTGGGCATGTCAGAAAATACTGATACGCTTGTTGTGGCCGTATCCGAGGAGACCGGACGCCTTATCCTCGCCAGGAACGGCACTTATCTCCGGGGCCTGAAGCTAAGCCAGGTCGAACAGAAAATAATGGATTATCTGCACAACAATGAATCGGGCAACTGGCAGGATATTCCGGAAGAGCAAGCCGCTGCTGAAGGAAGCTGATCAGTACTCAAATGACTTGATAGCCTTGTTTCTGTTGAGCGTTTTCAGGAAAAGATTCAATCGATCCGTCGGTCCGGAAATTTCGTATTGCAACACAAGATCGCCATCTTTTTTGATTGTCCTGATCTTGTCAAATTTCAGATGAAATCGCCCCATCTCCTTCTCCAGAATTGTATCGTCCTCGCCGACATAGGTGATGTGTAGTTCGATCGCTTTCTTATAACGCTCGATCAACGGTTGTATATATCCGAACAGTGTCAAGACCGCAAAAACGATTACAGTGCCAAAAGCGGCGAGATAATATTCTCCGGCGCCGACGGCCATCCCCAGCGCCGCAGTGACCCAGATACTGCTCGCTGTTGTCAGGCCAGAGACGGTAAGCCCTTCTCTCATGATAGCACCTGCGCCGAGAAATCCAATACCCGTGACTATGTTCGAGGCGATCCGCCCGGTTTCACTCTCGGCGCCGAGCGAACTTGAGATCATCGTAAACAGCGTTGACCCAAGGCAAATAAGGATTAACGTCCGCAGGCCTGCAGACTTATTCTTATACTCGCGCTCAGCCCCGATAATTGTGCCGATGAGGAGCGCCAGTCCCAGCTTCACCAATGCCCCGGCTACATCTTGTTCCATATCTACAGCAATAACGTACTGATGGTGGGACAATAAATGCATACCAAAAAGGCTCCGACCCCCGCCTTCCGTCGAAAAATCCGGGGGCGGATAATGCAAAAGGCATGGTATTTGAGTAAATTGGCAAATGGTATAGCTTGAAATTTTTTGGTTACCATTGACGCCGAACAAACATCTAAGGAGACCGAAGCGTACTCCTGTGGGCCAGGGTCTCAGATTCACTGAGCCATGTCAAGAATGTCCTGGTAAAATTATTGATGTAGCTGCGTCACCTGTTGCTCATGTATTTACTCATTGATTTTTTGCACAATGATTGAAGCAAGTCCTGTAAAATTCTATCTGGCAAAGTTCTTTTTCCTCGCGTTTGCCGCTATTCAGTGGTTAGTCGCAGCCATTCTGCTGATTCAGTTCAGCTTCAGCGGCAAGAACTTTTTCATTTCGCTTTTCTTCATCACGTTGGGAATGATATCCTTTTATCTTTTCCTCCTGGTGAACGACAAGGTAAAACGTGTGGCGGTTGGCAAAAACAAGATCGTCATCATTGAGGGCGACAAGAATTCAAGGTTCAGCTGGCCGGAGGTGAAATCGCTGAAGATCATTCCCTTCTTTAACCTCTACAAACTGAAACTGAGAGGAAAGAAAAATCCGGTTTATTTTTTCCCTGCAAAGAACATCGACCCGGCGTTCGGCCTGATGGCGCGCGACACTTCCAGGATGGGCGAGATCGTCGAGAAAAAGAAAAAAGAGCTGGGCATTGAATAAATGGGGAAAAAAATCCCAACCCAAACTGCCTTAATATCACTTTAATACCTGCAGCGTTTTGCCCACTTCCGTGAATGCGTTGATCGCTTTGTCAAGATGCGCCCGCTCGTGCGCAGCGGAGATCTGAACCCTGATCCTGGCCAAC
>CBFGXV010000663.1:0-2360 GCA_965652755.1 uncultured Chryseosolibacter sp.
ATATTTCTTGCGGCACCTGTGGATGAAAAAGACCTTATCGCCCTTGCATCTGAAAAGGAAATAGTTTGCTGGGACGAGGAACGTGAAATGGTAACGGCGTCGCTCGAGGCGCGGATTGGAAATGTTGTTCTGTCAACGAGACCATTGAACAAAATCCCCGGTGATGAAAGAGTCCTGGCATTGTGCCAGGCGATCAGAAATAGAGGCCTGTCTTTTTTAAATTGGGGAGAAGAACAGATGGCATGGCAGGCCCGGGTCTTAAGTCTTAGAAGGTGGAGGCCGGAGGAAAACTGGCCGGATGTGAGCGATGAAAGATTGCTGGAAACACTCGGGACCTGGCTCGCACCGTTTCTGGGAGATCTGTACAAACGCACTGAGGTACTCAAGCTCGACCTCTCTATTATATTGAATGCAATGTTGCCATGGGAGCTGAACACAAAGTTCAACGAGCTCGCACCTGCCAGGCTGGAAGTACCCAGCGGGTCAATGATAAAGCTGATCTATTTCGCGGATGGAAGCGCGCCCGCCATGGAGGTCAGGCTCCAGGAAGTGTTTGGCATGCTCGAAACCCCTGCGGTAAACGCGGGAAGGAACAAAGTGATCATGCATTTGCTTTCCCCTGGATTTAAACCGGTCCAGGTCACTCAGGACCTGAAAAGCTTCTGGGCTACCACTTATGCCGAAGTAAGAAAAGAGCTGCGATCGCGCTATCCGAAACATTCGTGGCCGGAAGATCCATGGACAGCCACGGCCGTCAGAGGAGCAAGGAGGAGAACGTGACGACTCAACGGGAGGCTGGCTCTATCGGAAGATTTAATTTTTGAACGAAATCGCCGATGTATTCTGACACGAATTTTCGCCTGTACTGCATAATGAATCTCGGATGAGCAAGCGGGATGATCTGGCGAAACCATTTTTCCTCAGCGTTGATCCGTTGAATGAACTTGTAGTTTTCGCCTTCTCCAAGACAGTACACAACATCGCGGGAAACACCAAGCTTTGCCAACTTTCCCACACTCCGGCGAATAAAAGGCTCGAGCGAGCGCTTTAATAATGGAGTATCGTAGTAGTTCAGGTTTTTTCCTGCGGCGACAAAGCCGAGTGGAGAAACAGAGTTAATGAAAAACCGCGCGAAGAATCTTTCATATCCGCCGTAGGCTGCGATCATGGCGTGGATAAACTCGGCCGATAGCTCGGGCTTTTTGGGCAGGTTGTTCCTGATGCCAAACAAGGTTTCGAGTTTGATGGGGTCCGTGAACGGAATTCCCGTTATCCCGGCTCCATACCTGCCGGGATTGATACCCAGGATCAAAATGCGCTTATTCCGGTCGTTGTAGAACTTCCTGTAGAATTTCCTGCAGACTTCCATGCAGGAAGCGTTCTGGTAGGGGTTCATTACCGTAACGCCGGGAGGGAGTGTCTCCGTTAGGTCAAGCTCCTTGTAAAATTTTAAAACTTTTGCCGAAAAAGTCATCGGTTACGCGCCGCGGAGGCTTCGGGTAAAATTACATTTGCTGAACAACATTCATATAATCTCGAAGGCGCTCGTATAAAATCCCTCCGTTTGAATGAAATCGAGCATTTCCAGATAGAACGGATGCGAGCTGAGTGTGGCGCTGTCTCCGATCATGATCAGTTTTTTTCGCGCCCGTGTCATCGCCACATTTGTGCGCCGGATATCAGCTAAGAATCCAACTTCCCCCTTGTCGTTGCTCCGGACAAAGCTGATGACGATGACATCGCGTTCCTGTCCCTGAAACGCATCAACGGTGTTGATGGTGATAAGACGGTGAAGCGGTTCCAGTAGCGGAGACGCTTCCGCGAGTTTATGAAGCTGATCGACCTGCGCGCTGTAAGGTGTAATGATCCCCATCGTGATCTGTCCTTCGATCCAGTTGTCAGGACCGATATCCTCGATTAGCCTTTCCACCTGTTGCATCACCAGTGAAGCTTCCTCGGAATTCATACGGCTCAACGTTTCCGGATCCTGCTTTTCCAGATACCCGCACCCTGCCGTGTCGATGAAGGTAACCGGGGTCTGATCCGGTCGCAGCAACCTGTGCTTCACAGAGTCATGAGCGATAAGCTTGTCGTCGTAAAAATATCTGGATGAGAACGCCATGATCTTCTCATGCATGCGATATTGTACCTGAAGCATCGAAACCTGACCAGGGTGTTTTTCAATTCCTTTCTCGAACAGTGTCCTGGACAGTCCGGCGCGGGCCGCCTCCAGGGATTTGATCGTTGGGGGAAGTTGCTGATGATCGCCTGCGAAGATGACGCGATGAGCCCTCAGCAGCGGGATCCAGGACGCAGGCTCGAGTGACTGGCCGGCCTCATCGATAAAAACTGTCTTGAAT
>CBFGXV010000664.1:0-2359 GCA_965652755.1 uncultured Chryseosolibacter sp.
CGTAAAATTAAAGAATTCCATCTGCATTTGCGCCTATCTGCCCGCGAATGTTGGCGGCTTGCGGGAGACCGGCTCCCAGCGCACAACGGAGGTGGAAATCTTTCACCTGAACGGTAAATGTCTGCTTCAGGGCCGGTTGTTACCAACAATTTATTTTCTTTGCAAAACTATGTCCAGAATATTAACCGGAATACAAAGCAGCGGCCGTCCGCATTTAGGGAACCTGCTCGGCGCGATCATACCCGCGATAAAGCTTTCCCAGATGTCGGGAAATGAGTCGCTGTTCTTCATTGCAGACCTGCACTCACTCACCACCATCAAAGACGCCGAAACGCGCGTTCACAACGTGCGGGCTGTAGCAGCTGCCTGGCTTGCATTCGGCTTCGACACGGAAAAGAATTTCCTCTACCGGCAGTCGCGTATCCCCGAAGTATGCGAGCTCACCTGGTACCTCAATTGTTTTACGCCCTTCCCAATGCTCGCCAACGCGCATTCATTTAAGGACAAGTCTGAGAAACTTGCCGACGTCAATGCCGGGTTGTTTACCTATCCGGTCCTGATGACGGCGGACATCATTCTGTACAACGCGGACTTCGTGCCAGTCGGAAAAGATCAACGCCAGCATGTAGAGATCGCAAGGGATATTGCTACCGCTTTCAACAACCTGTACGGCGAGACGTTCGTCGTTCCTGAAGCGAAGATCGAAGAGCAGGTCATGACTATCCCCGGCACGGATGGCCAGAAAATGAGCAAATCGTACGGAAACATTCTGGATATCTTTTTGCCGGACAAGGAATTGAGAAAACAAGTGCTCTCGATCGTAACCGACAGCACACCGCTGGAGGCCCCGAAAGATCCGCACAAAGACAACGTGTTCGCTATCTACAGCCTGATCGCCTCAGCGACACAAACCGAGGAAATGAGAAAAAAATACCTGGCTGGAAACTATGGTTACGGGCACGCCAAACAGGAGCTGTTTGAACTCATTATCTCGAATTTCGCAAAAGAGCGGGAAGCCTTCAATTTTTATATGAGCAATCCTGAGGCGCTGGACAAAAAACTTGAGGAAGGGGA
The DNA here is from genome assembly GCA_965652755.1 of uncultured Chryseosolibacter sp. Lineage (GTDB taxonomy): Bacteria > Bacteroidota > Bacteroidia > Cytophagales > Cyclobacteriaceae > Chryseosolibacter. The sequence continues at coordinate 1,075 of CBFGXV010000664.1, forward strand.
AAGTAAAGCGCGCGTTATCGCCCGCGATGTGTTGGGTCGCGTTCGCAAAAAACTCGGGTTCAGTTGATTATTTCTTCTTGCCGTCCTCGGCGGTCCATACAACGTCCTGCTTCTCCTTGCCAATCGTGAGCAGGATCCGGGGCGGATTCGTCACGAGGACAAGGCGTGTATCTTTCCCGGGAAATTTATCGACTTCCACCGGCACACCTTTGCCGAGATAGGCGATGGGCATCAGCACATCGTTGTCAGGACACAGATCATCGTGGATGATCTGAAGAGCGTCTTCCAGGTATTCACCATGTTTATCCTGAAAATCATCCTCAAGATCATGAAGCTTCTCTTCCAGGTCGTCGTATTTCGGGTCGTTGTAATCAAGTTTGCCCAACTCCGCTTTTGCCTTCTCGATCTCTCTTAACTCGGCATCTAGTTCTTTGACGTTCATAGCAAATTTTTCGTAAATATTAGAGATTTAGCGCAATTACAAAAAGATTATACCAGAATAAACCCCTGGTGGTCTTTCTATTAGATAAACAGGTGATCCGGAAAACGGATTCCGCCGGCACTCGATTTAACGGCAAAGTAATCAAACCCTGCACCCCGTAAATGGGTTTCACACCTTATAAATCGACCAGACCTTTATTCATTCGATTGCATAGGTTAATTTTGGTGGAAACAAAAAGTTATGGCTGAAGATTTTTTGCCGATCCTTGGAACCGACCATATAGAATTCTACGTGGGGAACGCCAGACAGGCTGCACTGTTCTATCAACACTGTATGGGCTTTGAGTGCGTTGCATACGCCGGGCCCGAGACCGGGATCCGCGACCGCGCCTCGTACGTCCTGCAGCAAAACAAGATCAGGTTTGTTCTGACTTCAGCCCTGCGACCTGAATCGGAGATTGCAGCGCATGTGCACAAACACGGAGACGGCGTGAAGGTATTGGCTCTATGGGTCGACGATGCACGCAAATCATTCCTTGAAACCACGTCGCGCGGCGCCGTCGCCGTAGCTGAACCCCAGCGAATCAAAGATGATTCGGGCGAAGTGGTGGTGGCGTCAATCAGAACCTACGGAGAAACGATCCATACCTTTGTTGAACGAAGGAATTACAAAGGGCCATTTCTGCCCGGCTATAAACCACGGAGGAGCAGCGCGCAGGCAAACCCGCTGGGACTCAAGTATGTTGATCATTGCGTGGGAAATGTGGAACTCGGCAAAATGAACGACTGGGTGCGTTTCTATGAAGAAGTCATGGGATTTAAACTGCTCATAACATTCGACGAC
>CBFGXV010000665.1:0-2352 GCA_965652755.1 uncultured Chryseosolibacter sp.
CCGCCTTCAAAGAATGGCTCGGCAAAGATTAAACCGCTTTCATTCCAAAACATCGCACAGGTCAAACCGTGCGATCCGTTTCGGAAGCCAATAACCGTCATTCAGCCTTCAGCTTTTGCCATCCGGTGACGTTTTGTTTTTCCTGACGAGCTTCATTACTAATTTGCTCTCAGCTCAATGAATTTTTGTTCACCGGGCAAAAACGCTTAACCATAAAACAAACAGGCTATGATAGGAAGTCATATCAAAACGACTCTTCGCAATATAAAGCGCAATAAGCTTTTCTCGACTATCAACATTGTTGGCCTCGCCATAGGCATGTCGGTCGGCTTGCTGCTTATCGCTTTCATGCACGACCTCCTTTCGTACGACAGGTTCCACAGCAACGGCGAAAATATCTATCGCATCACAAACCTGCTGACATCAAATGGCCGGCAAGAGGGCAAGTTTGGCACTACATCAATAAAGACGGCGAAGCTCATCCGCGAAAAAGTGGCCGGCATTGAGGAAGTAGTGATTATGCGCAGCGATTTTTCGCAGGATGCAAAAGTTGGAGACAATCTTGTTCCCATCAGAGGCTACTGGGCAGAGCCGTCCCTGTTCAGGATCTTTACATTTCCGATGCTGGAAGGTGATCCCCATTCTGCGCTAAAGAATCCCTATTCCGTGGTTCTCACAGAGACGGCAGCAAAAAAACTGTTCGGCAATGAACCTGCGCTCGGGCAGCCCATCCGGTTCGATACGCTCGATTATCAGGTGACGGGTGTGATAAAGGATGTTCCCTTCTTCTCGCACATGAACTTCGAGGCCCTCGTATCTCTTTCGACTGCCGAGGCGCTCAACAAGCACGATAGAAATTTTGAAAAGTGGACTAACATGTGGTCGAATTACGTGTACCTCCTGCTGCCGGAAAATGCAGACATGGCTTCGATCAATTCGCAGCTCGACGCAATTGCAAACGACGAAAATCGCGCAGAAGAAAATACGAGGATCCAGCTCGAGCTTCTCCCTTTGTATGATATCGTGGTCGGAGAGGATCTCCGTCGTCCCATGGGTGCAGTTGGCCCTCACATGCCTCCCGTCGTGCTTTTCATACTCAGCGCACTTGCACTTGTTGTTATTTTGTCTGCGTGTTTCAACTACACTAACCTTTCGATAGCGCGTTCCATGCGGCGTTTTAAGGAAGTAGGCCTCCGCAAAGCGATCGGTGCAGGAAAAACCCAGATACGTTTACAGTTTCTCGTTGAGGCGATCCTGATCTCACTTGCTGCCCTTTTTCTTTCATACCTCATATTTCTCGTTTTGCGGCCACAATTGATCAATCTGGCTCCCGAAATGCAGCGCACTGTCAGACTTGAGCTCACGGCGGCCATGGTCGCGGCCTTTATCTTTTTTTCGATCGCCGTGGGTGTCCTTGCCGGCTTCATGCCCGCGACATTCTTTTCGAAAGTCAACGCGATTAACGCGCTAAGAAACGTGTCGTCAGTGAAAGTATTCAAATTCGTCTCACTCAGACGCGCCTCGGTGGTAATTCAGTACACTGCCACACTGATCTTTATTACAGCTACAGCCATCGGTTACGTGCAGTATAGAGACATCCTTGCATTCGACCTGGGATTCAACACGGAGAACATCCTTAACATCGATCTGCAGGGTAATAAGCCAGAGGCACTTCTCAAAGAACTGAGTGAGATGCCGGAAGTAACGGCACTGTCGCGGTCAATGATTATCACCAGCGTAGGCAATGCCTGGGGCGGTTATATGAAGTACAATGATTCGCGCGACTCTTCGCTGGTCCTGACCAATTTCGTGGACGAAAACTATCTCCCGCTCCATGAACACAAGCTCATCGCCGGAGGCAATTTTATTGCGCGGCCCACTTCATCGCAGTCCGCAACAGAGGTGATTGTCAACGAACAGGTCTTAAAACGATTAAACATCGCTGGCGGCGATCCCGTAAAAGCAATAGGAGAGGAGATCACATTCAGCAATTTCAAAATCACCGGACGCAAGATGACGATTGTTGGAGTAATGAAAGACTTCCACTATGGGAAAGTTGACAACCTCATCGAACCGGTAGCATTCATGTTCTGGACACCGGATCACAGGGCGATCATTAATGCAAAAATACGAAGCACTGACTTACAGGCGACCATGGCCAGGATCCAGGCTGCGTGGAAAAAGATCGACGCCATTCATCCGTTCGAAGCAAAATTCTATGATGAACAGATAGAAGAGGCCTACAGTGAATTCTCCGCCATGATCAAGATCATTGGTTTCCTTTCGGTCCTCGCCGTTTCCATCGCCTCGATGGGATTATTCGGTATGGTAGTATTCACAACCGAGACAAAG
>CBFGXV010000666.1:0-2344 GCA_965652755.1 uncultured Chryseosolibacter sp.
CTGAATCAGGGCACGGCATAGGTTTTTTCAGGCTTTTTTCTCCATTCACGTCCGCGATGACGAGGGGAGCAAACAACAAGGATCTCAAGTCTGTCAAGCGGATCACTGAAAAGATACCGCTACAGAATCTCTTTTTGAGAAATCCTTTTGCTCAAGTGCAGGAAAAGAGTTTGATTGGTATATTGGGATATCAAAGCCCTAAATCCTTCCCGACTTATCTAACGACTTGATAATTCTTAACAAAATTGTAACATTACTGTCCCGGCGGGGTAAGATCAAGGGACTTACTTGCACCGGTATCTTTAACTAAACCACATGCGCATGCTGAATTTCTACATTATTAAGGGCCGGGCGAAACGAGGACGTTCCACTGGTCGCTTGCTGCACGATTTTCTTTTCGCAGCCTTTATTTTACTCCTTGTCCTTTCAGGAGCTCAGGTGCTGACAGCGGCACCGTTGCAATCAACAACAATCACCGGAAGGGTCACCGACGACGCAGGTGCAGCGCTCCCCGGAGCTAATGTCGTAGAAAGAGGTACCACGAATGGCACAGTTACCGATGCAGACGGCCGCTATAATATCACTTTGGCTTCAAGCGACGCCGTGTTGGTATTTTCGTTTGTCGGCGCAGTAACACAACAAATTCCCGTAAACAATCAAACTGAAATTAATATTCAATTACTGGCGGACCAGTCACTATTGAGTGAAGTTGTGGTTGTGGGTTATGGAACTCAGAAAAAAAGTGACATTACTGGAGCAATCGGTTCAGTGAAGAGCGATGAGTTTAACCAAGGAATTATCAATTCTCCCGCACAACTCTTGCAAGGCAAGGTGTCGGGCGTACAGATAACTTCCTCCAGTGGTGCCCCGGGAAGTGGTCAGCGAATCATTATCCGCGGGCAGGGAAGTATAAGGCAGGGGACCGGGCCATTGTTCGTTGTCGACGGGTTTCCTCTCGGACTTGCGGGAACCGGTTCAGCAGAGAGCCCTCTTAACTTTATTAATCCTGAAGATATTGAATCGATTGATGTATTGAAAGATGCGTCTGCCACAGCCATTTATGGTGCGCGTGGTGCAAACGGAGTAGTCATCATTACCACGAAAAAGGGAAAGACCGGAGTCTCGGGAATAACAGTTAGCTCGAACGTCGGATTCTCCACCATGGCTAGAAAGATCCCTGTTTTTTCGGCGAATGAATTCCGCCAACAGGTCCAGGCAGTAGGAGGTACGCTGGAGGACAGGGGCGGAAATACAGACTGGCAGGATGAATTGACCCGCACCGCCATTACTAATGACCACAACCTGGTGTTCCAGGGGGGCAGCCAAAATTTCAATTACCGCGCGTCGCTCGGGTATTTAGACCAGGAAGGAATCGTTATTAATACAGGCATAAAAAGATATAGCGGAAGGATTGGCGCAACTCAAAAGCTAATGGATGGACGCCTGAACATTGACTTTAACCTGAGTACGACCGTTGAGGCAGGTGAGAATGCACGGCAAGGTACGCTCGTTTCTGAAATGCTGGAATTTAATCCTACCTATCCTGCGCGAGATGAAGATGGAAACCCGGTGAAATATCCGGATCTGATGAATCCACTTATTGGAGCGGAGCTGTACATGAACTTCAGGGAGAGCAGGCGGACGCTTGTAAACATCGCTCCTTCTCTTGAAATAATCGAAGGCCTGGTTTATAAACTGAATCTAGGTTACGACAACATATCGACTGACGCGGATAATCAGGGTATGCCGAATGCTGATCCCTTTGAGGAAGGACGGTTGCAGCAAAGTTTTTACAACGGCAGGAATGTGCTCATTGAAAACTATTTAACTTATAATTTTGAGATCGGAGGTGATCACAATTTCACCGTCCTGGCGGGGCATTCCTACCAGAGGATGTTCAACAGGTCCAGGAGCTGGAGTGTGGACATTTTTCCTGATAATGGCATCGAGCCACGTTATGATCCGGGGATGGGTCAGAAACTTGATCTCGTTGGCAATCACCCTGACGGATGGGCCTACATAGATGAACTGCAATCTTACTTTGGGAGGGTCAATTACGAGTTTGCCGGAAAGTACTTATTTACAGCCACCGTAAGGGCTGATGGTTCATCCAAATTCGGTGAGAATAATAAATATGGGGTCTTCCCGTCATTTGCCGCGGGATGGAGATTGTCAGAAGAGTCATTCATGGAGTCATCTCCATTTAGCGACCTGAAGCTGAGGGCAGGATGGGGACAGACGGGAAATCAGGAGATACCGAATAAGATCACGCAGGCCTCTTATACAACGCGTATTTCGAATCAGGATAGCTATCCGCTTGGTGGTACTGAACCTCCTTACGCAG
>CBFGXV010000667.1:0-2325 GCA_965652755.1 uncultured Chryseosolibacter sp.
TCTCATCATTGTTAATGATCTTCGCGGCCCTTTCCAGGAGGCGTGAGTGCAGGTAGAATACATCACCTGGATAAGCTTCGCGTCCGGGAGGTCTTCTCAACAGCAATGACACTTCGCGATAGGCGACGGCCTGCTTTGAAAGGTCATCATAGATAACCAACGCGGGACGGCCCGTGTCGCGGAAGTACTCGCCAATCGCAGCGCCGGTGAAGGGTGCGAAGAACTGCATGGGCGCGGGATCCGATGCGGAAGCAGCGACGATGACAGTATACGGCATGGCGCCCGCCTTTTCCAGGGCGGCTGCAACTCCGGCTACGGTAGAGTTCTTCTGACCAATAGCGACATAGATACAAAGAACGGGTTGTCCTTTTTCGTAAAATTCTTTCTGGTTGATGATCGTATCGAGCGCCACGTCGGTTTTTCCCGTCTGGCGATCGCCGATGATGAGCTCGCGCTGGCCGCGGCCGATCGGGATCATGGAGTCAATGGCTTTGATACCTGTCTGCAACGGTTCGTTTACAGGTTGACGGAAGATAACACCGGGAGCTTTGCGCTCCAGTGGCATCTCGTACAACTTTCCGGCTAAGGGGCCTTTGCCGTCTACGGGTTTTCCGAGTGTGTCGACCACACGTCCGAGCATGCCATCGCCTACTTCAACGGCGGCGATCTTGCCCGTGCGTTTTACCGTCGCGCCTTCGCGGATATCGGTATAATCACCCAATAACACCGCTCCGACATTATCTTCTTCCAGGTTGAGGACCAAACCTCTCAAACCTGTTTCGAACTCGATCAATTCACCGGCCTGAGCCTGGGTCAACCCATATATGCGGGCAACTCCGTCGCCCACTGTTAGTACCGTGCCTACTTCTTCAAGTTCCGCATCGGTACGCGCTTGTGAAAGCTGTTCGCGTAAAATCGCTGATATTTCTTCAGGTCTTATCTCTGCCATCTGAATATATTATTATAGTTCTTTGATATAAGGGTTCTCACTAAACTTGACCTTTAAGGTCTTGATCTTGTTTCTGATCGAGGCGTCCACCTGGCGGTCGCCCACATTCAAAATAAATCCGCCGATCAACTCAGGGTCTATCCGCTCGATCAGCTCGATCTCCTTCTTGTCGCTATACGTTCTCACGAGCTTCTCTATTTCTGTGCGCGCCTTCGAATCCAACGGTATGGCTGTTGTCACTGTAGCTTTGCCAACTCCCTTGTACTCGTTGTAAGCGTTGTGAAACTCACGAGCGACGGTCGCCAGGATCGGCTCGCGGTTCTTCCGCGTGATGATTTCGAAGAAAGCCATTGTCAGGCTGTGCACCTTGCCCGCGAATATCCGCTTGAGGATTTCCAGCTTTTGGTCGTGCTTTATGACAGGACTTTGGAGAAGCAGTTCGAGTTGACGGCTTTTGGAGATCACCCCGGTAAAGAATACCATATCATAGTGAACTTCTTCCAATACCTTCCTTTCAACTGCAAGATCGAGCAGTGACTTTACATACCGGGATGCCGCCCTGGAGTCTGCCATTCCTAATTAACTTTTAAATCTTTTAAGTAAGCGTCCACAAGTTCCTTCTGCGACTTGTCATCTGAAAGATTCTTCTTCATCAGTTTCTCAGCAATTTCAAGGGAAAACATCGCTACCTGAACCTTGACGTCTTTGAGAGCAGCCTGCTTCTCGATGTTGATTGCCGCACGCGCATCCTCGATGAGCTTATCACCCATACGACGTGCATCCGCCTGCGCCTCATCCTTCATCTTCGCGGAAATTTCCCTTGCTTCGCGAAGGATGCGGTCGCGCTCTTCACGGGCCTCCTGCAAAAGCTTTTCATTGTCCGATTTCAATTGCGACATCTCATGACGCGCTTTCTCCGCCGTATCAAGAGCGTCCTGAATTGATCTCTCGCGATCGTTCAATGAAGCGATGATCGGCTTCCAGGCGAGTTTCGCCAGGAGGATGAATAACAGAACAAATACAATCGTCTGCCAGATGATAAGCCCTATACCAGGGGTTAAAAGTTGCATAGCTTGTTGTTAGTAATTTTCTCTTGTTTAATGATTGTCGTTCGATAAAAAAGAAACCTGCTTTGGCCCATCGCCGCTGCAAGTTTCCATTTACTTTTAAGCTGTTCTGAAAGAGATCAGCAGACAAATAACGAGCGCGAACAGTGCAGCAACCTCGATCAGCGCCGCGATGATCAACATCGCACCCTGAATTTTTCCGGAGGCTTCAGGCTGACGAGCCATACCTTCCATAGCGGAGCCACCAATGCGTCCGATACCGATTCCCGCGCCAATTGCAGCAAGACCGGCACCAATACCAGCACCCAT
>CBFGXV010000668.1:0-2320 GCA_965652755.1 uncultured Chryseosolibacter sp.
GCAATATTGTCAAACTTTTTTGATCTTGCCCAAACAGGCCTGAAACGCCTGTTTTGGCTCTAAAAATGAAGAAAAGCAAGCTGGTAATCGACTACGAATTTGACTTTGGCCTCTGGGGGATCACAACAGCCGCCCGCGGCTACAAGCTCGCCTGGGAGATCAATCAACTGCTGGGCATCCGCCTGGTCAAACAGCCGGATCTTGTGGTCGGTTTTAAAAATAACGAGGAAAAGTGCTTCTCCTTCTACGCTTATGAAACCGCGCTCAATCGTTTGAAACTCTTTAAAAACAGGCCATCCGACCTGGATGCAGGAAAGTATTTCCTAATACCTGAGTTTCCTCACTTTGATTTTATAATTTTGGCCGCCATGGAAGAGCAACATACACATGAACTCGTTCATCAGATCAGATCCATACCCGCAGTGGAGCTTGTTGCACCCATCCCGCTCGACGGTCTGAAGTCAAAGTCTAACTTTATCTTTTGAACCTTCATGTTATTTGTTGAGTTTCGTGGCCTACTAAAAAAATCGATTATATCCTGAACCTTATGTTTGAAAAATCTTCTTTCAACAAAACCAAAATTGTAGCTACAGTGGGACCGGCATCAAATTCAAAAGATGTCCTGCGCGCGTTGATCCGTGAAGGTGTCGATGTTTTCCGACTCAACTTTTCTCACGGCTCACACGAAGACCACTTAAAAGTAATCAATTACGTAAGGGAGCTGAACGCAGAACTCGGCTCAACTGTGTCGCTGCTTCAGGATCTCCAGGGACCGAAGATCAGGGTCCAGGAGGTTCAGCCCGATACTGTAGTGGAACGCGGACAGGAGCTGGTCATCACAACACGACAGCTTCTCGGCAACAAGGATGTCGTCAGTACATCATATATCTCCCTTCCCCGCGACGTGAAATACGGCGATATGATCCTTGTCGATGATGGAAAGATAGAGCTCAAGGTAAAGGAAGTACGCGAAGCAGAAGTGCTTACGGAAGTCATTTATGGCGGACCTCTCAAGTCGCGCAAAGGTATTAACCTCCCGTTTACCAAAGTATCAGCGCCGTCTCTGACTGAAAAGGACCTCACAGACCTCGAATTCGGCATCAAGCAGAATGTCGACTGGATCGCCCTCTCTTTTGTACGGAAAGCTTCCGATATCACCGAGCTGCGTCAGATCCTCGACTCGCGGCAGTCGACCTCGCGCATCGTCGCCAAGATCGAAAAGCCCGAAGCGCTCAATAATATCGACGAGATCATCAGCTCCACCGACGCGTGTATGGTGGCCCGCGGTGACCTGGGTGTTGAGATCTGGCTCGAAGAAGTTCCAATGGTCCAGAAGATGCTGGTTGAAAAATGCAACAAGGCAGGGAAACCTGTGATCGTTGCAACGCAGATGATGGAGAGTATGATAGAGAACCCCCGGCCTACACGCGCTGAAACCAACGACGTCGCCAACGCGGTGATGGACGGCGCCGACGCGCTTATGCTTTCGGCCGAAACGGCTGCAGGGAAATATCCGCTGGAAGTTATCCGGTCAATGGTCCGCACGGTCTCATCTGTCGAAAAAAATCCCAGCATCTATTTCAAGTTCCGCGATGTAAATCCCGAGACGTCTGTATTCATGAATGACAGTCTGGTTCTCGCCGCCTGCAAGCTGGCGAAGGACGTGGGCGCGAAAGCAATCGTGGGCATGACATCATCGGGTTATACGGCATACAAGGCTTCGTCACACCGGCCTAATGCCAATATCTTTGTCTTTACCGGAAACAGGACGTTGATCAACAAGATGAACCTCGTCTGGGGAACACGCGCGTATCATTATGACAAAACGGATTCAACCGACGAAACTATCTCCGATGTCGAGGAGATCCTCAAGCGCGAAGGCCATGTAAAATCCGGCGACATCTTCATCTTCCTCGCCAGTATGCCGATTCAGGAGAAGGCGCGGACGAACACCTTGAAGATTAACGTGGTGAAATAGCGGGCGACTTTCCGGTAAGCAGACTGCTTAGTAAAGGCGGAACACGGCGTCGTGGAGGTGTCAGCGGTTATTCTTTGGTACTGGCAATCATTGGTGTGGTACTGTAGGTGCGCTCAGAGATCAGTGGGATTGAGCGGTTCAACCATCATCACTTCCTCCCGCTCCACCACGACAGCACCGGGCGGATCTCCTTTCCTTTTGCGCACAAACTTCTTTGGCGTCACGATCACGGGACACAAAGACTCATTCTTTCGCTTTGAATTATATGCGGCAAGGGAAGCCGCATACTCGATAACCTCCCGGGGAAAATTTTTGCCGGACTGATGTTTGATGAGCACGTGC
>CBFGXV010000669.1:0-2316 GCA_965652755.1 uncultured Chryseosolibacter sp.
CATGATCTGCTCTTCCTCATTTTTGGTGATCATCACCACCGGAAGGTTCGGTTTGTTATTCTTTATCTGGCTGAGCGCCTCGAGTCCCGACATTCCGGGCATGTGCTCATCGAGGAAAACTACGTCGAAATTCTTGTCGTCACACATCTCCACTGCATCGGCGCCGTTGTTTACCGGGGTGATGTCGTAACCCCGCTGTTCGAGGAACATGATATGGGGTTTCAAAAGATCGATTTCATCATCCGCTCAAAGTATATTATATCGCTGCATAGATCCTTTTTTTCTGAAAGTTATTAAAATATAGAGTTTTAAACCGACATTTGTCTGGTCATTCGAAGTGTAATTTGATGATTTATAAGGTTTAATTTACGCTGAAAGCCAAAACCGGGCCTGCGTCCATGAAATTTACCTGAATCACTCGGTCTCTTGAACAAAAAGAAAATCATTAACGATCCCCTCTACGGCTTTATTCATGTAAAAAGCGAGCTAATATTCGACATTATTTCACATCCCTGGTTTCAACGGCTGCGGAACGTTAAACAACTCGGTCTCACGGATCTCGTCTATCCGGGCGCGGTGCACACCCGCTTCCAACACGCATTGGGGGCGTTACATCTGATGGGAAGGGTTCTCGATAACCTGCGTTTCAAAGGTGTGGAAATTTCAAACGAAGAGTATGAGGCAGCCCAACTGGCTGTTTTGTTACATGACATCGGTCACGGCCCGTTTTCGCACGCACTTGAGCAATCCCTGCTCGCAGGCGTGAAGCACGAAAGCATTTCGTATTTGCTCATGTCCGCGCTCAACGAAGAATTCAGTGGTGAACTGGATCTCACGCTTCGCATTTTTCGCAACAGCTACCCACGCAAATTTTTCTTTCAACTCGTCTCGAGTCAACTCGACATCGACAGGCTCGATTATCTTAACCGCGATTGTTTTTTTTCTGGCGTGCAGGAGGGCCGCATCGGCGTTGACCGCATCATCCTCATGCTGCAAGTACATGAAGACCAGCTTGTCGTCGAAGAAAAAGGTATCTACAGCGTTGAAAACTTTCTCAATGCAAGGCGATTAATGTACTGGCAGGTGTATCTCCATAAGACAACAGTTGCCGCCGAGCGCATGCTTGTCAATCTTATTCGAAGAGCGCAGGCACTCATTCGTGCGGGCGAAAATGTTGCGGCAAGTGATTCACTGAAACTATTCCTCGAAAATACTTACAGCCTCGAGAACCTGAAAGTGCACAAGGCTGCATTACAAGCTTTTGCAAAACTGGATGACCACGACATCATGGGCGCGATCAAATTCTGGCGCCATCACGATGATCGTATCCTGTCGATACTCAGTGAAAAGATCACGAACAGAAAACTGTTTCAGATTATTCTCAGCCATGAACCCATCAACAAAAATGTTCTTGAGAATATCCGAACCTCCGTCGCGCAAAAATATCAGACCCTTAGGGCCGAATCGTCTTATCTTTATTCCCATGGCACAGTGACCAATGAGGCGTACACCGAAGGCGAGAAAATCAATATTCTCACCCGCTCCGGAGAGCTGCTGGACATTGCTCAGGCCTCCGACCTGCCCAATATCAAAGCCCTCAGCAAAATCGTCAAAAAAAACTATCTGTGCTGGCCTAAAGATGTATCTTTGTAGCCGGTTGTTGGTAGTTGGTTGTTGGTTATTGGTACAGCCCCATACTTCAAGCGGGCCTTCATGCAAAATTCCTTTACTATTACTGTGAACATGACAACGGCACAACACAAACCAATAACCAACAACCAATAACCAATTACAAATATGGAATTCAGTATTAACCAGATAGCCGGGATGTTGGGAGGTGAAGTGCGCGGCAACGGCCAGGAGATGGTGAACATGCTGGCGAAAATTCAGGAGGCAAAGAAAGGACAGATCACTTTTCTGTCCAATCCCAAATATGAGCAATACATTTATACGACGCAGGCTTCTGCCGTAATTGTAAATAAGGATTTCGTCGCGAGGAAACCCGTTTCATCGAATCTTATTCTCGTGGAAGACGCCTACATCAGTTTCACCGCACTGCTGGAGGAATATCACAAACTGATGAGCTTCCAGAAATCCGGCGTCGAGCAACCTTCGTTCGCCGGAGAAAATGTCACTTGCGGCGATAACATCTATCGCGGTGCTTTCTCTTACATAGGGAACAACGTTCGCATAGGGAACAATGTAAAAATTTATCCCCACGTTTTTATCGGTGACGATGTGCGGATCGGCGACAACACCATTCTACATTCAAGCGTAAAAATATACGCAGGTACAAGGATCGGTAACCGCTGCGTG
>CBFGXV010000670.1:0-2313 GCA_965652755.1 uncultured Chryseosolibacter sp.
CCCGTGGAACACCAAAGCCCTGACTTTTGTGTTGGCTGCGGCTGTCTGCCGCAATTTCTCCATAACTTTTCCCGAGCAATGCATTGTATACGCCAATGTCGAACTTAAACTGGTTTTCTGATGTTAGATTCGTATTCCCGAAATTAAAGCTGTTCCAAACAATTCTTTTCGCTTTCCAGGGCTTCACTCCCAATTTAAATTGTTCTGGAAAGCGTGCAGGATCCCCTGCAGCCTTGTACGCTTCGTGCGCGAGTACTGCAGAGCCGGAATGATGTCCATGACCTGCACGACTGTCCTCTGGGAAACGTGTAATGATCACATCGGGTTGAAATTTCCTGATCACCCATACCACGTCATGAAGAATCTTTTCCCTGTCCCAAATACGGAGGGCTTCCTCGGTTGTCTTTGAGAACCCAAAATCAAATGCACGCGTAAAAAATTGCTCTCCTCCATCAATCCTCCTGGCCGCAAGCAACTCCTGGGTGCGTATCAGGCCGAGGTCAGTACCCTGTTCATCGCCTATAAGATTTTGTCCGCCATCTCCCCTTGTGACTGATAAATAGCCCGTCCGATACAATCTTTCCTTGGCCATGTATGTCAACAACCGGGTGTTCTCGTCATCCGGATGGGCCGCAACATATAAAACGGAACCAAGCGTGTTTAGCTTTTTTAACCCAAGCAAGATCTCCGCAGAACTAAGCGAACTGGGAGCCTGGGCGACACACAGCCCTGGAAGTAGACCGATCAGCAGGAGAACAGTAAGATGCTTCGGGTAGAAGAATTTCATGCAGTTTTGATTTTGCCGGTATGAAGCGACGACAAAGTAAAGAAAATGAGAGGTGAACTTACTCTTCTTTCGAGAATTTTGGGGTTTTATAAACATTATCTTCACTACGGGCTAACCAGGAACACGGCGTTGGCAAATAGCAGTTTGCCATTCTCCCAAAAGCTCCTGAACATAGGATTGTCGGCGAAATAGACTACTGTTCCGCGCCCGAGTTCCTGTACACCAAACAACAAGCCGTCCTTCAACCTTTCCTTAGCCCGACTGCCGGTAAAACCAGTAACAAAGTTGTTCCGCTTGATAACACCAACATTCCATCCCCCGTCTTTGAAAAAATCGTAAATATTATCGTCTTGTTTGATGGTGTAGTAAAAATCGGGGTAGCCAAAAGCAAGCGGATGCGAATTATCCAATTCGATCTTGAAAATTGAGCCGGCGTTAACATTTACAATATCATCGCGATGCCGGTTCTCGTACCTTCTTAGATCGGTATAATCCGATTTCTTTTCATCTTTTTTATCGTCTTTCTTATCGTCTCCGTCTTTGACTTTAATCCCCCATTCTGCCCGGGACATTTGCGCAACAACGTCCTGCATCGCGATGAGTTTACCGCCGGCAGTCACCCAGTCCTTCAAAGCTTCGTTCATGGATTTGTCGAGAAAATATCGATAGTTTCCATCGGGCAAAATCAGCACGTCGATCTCTTTCAATACATTCCGGTTAAGATCATTTACCCAAACTAAATTGACAGGATATCGAAGCTGAACATCGAAAAAATGCCAGATCTCGCCCACTCCAAGGGAAGAAATATTGTCTCCTGCCATCAGTGCAACTTTCGGAGCCTTGATAATCCTCACCTTTTCAGAACCAACATCGAAACCTTTGTCTACAAATCCCGTTTGTATAGGCGTCACTTCGATCCCGGCCACCTGTGCCGCGTCCATGACCTGTTTTTCCAGGTTTTTTTGATTGGCATTTCCGGTCCTTGTAACGAGCAGGGTACCCTTGTCGAAGACCTCGTTTTTCTGGTAAAAGGGCTGTTCTGCATACCGGACCTTCACTCCTTTTTTTATCAGTTCCGACAAAACACGGGCACTATTCAGCCCATTCCACTTTATTGCATAGGCATACGCGTTCCCGGCCGGGAAGTTCCGGCTGGGCATTTCAGGTGCCTGCCTGGTGACATTCGTGACGTAATTACTTAGTCCGTATGTCTCTAATCCATACGCATACGGAATTGACCACGCGGTAATATCATATGTGGCGGAATCCGTTAGCCTTGAACTGCGCTCAAATAGTACACTAATCAGGTTGGAATTTGGCTGGTTAGCATTTATCGCTATATCGCCTACATGCGTGCGGAAATTTTCATTCCGGGAGGTAAAATAATTGTGCCCGGAAAAATTCGCAGGATTTACATAGGCCCAGTCTATCCCATTACGATCCAATAATTTTTTTAACTGTTCACCGCGGTCACTTGCATCGGTCTTAACGATATACGATTTGTATTCACCGGCCGGCGCAGATCT
>CBFGXV010000671.1:0-2307 GCA_965652755.1 uncultured Chryseosolibacter sp.
CGGGTACGTGCAACAAAGTTGGAATTGATTACGTCTCTATAAAATGTAACCATTGTGAAAAAATCAGGTACTAAATCCATAAGCCACCCGTGTCGCGCAATAAAAACAACGTTCGGATAAGTGATAAGGAACTTGAACTTCTCGAGGTCATCAATTCTGTCGGGCCATGTAGTTCTGAGAAAGTCCATGAGATACTTGATCCGAAAGGCGAATTTCTTTTGGTCATGCGTACTTTGCACGGCCTGGTGGAAAAAGGTTTTCTGCAAAGGATCATCATCAATAAAAAGCAGCTGTACAGGACCTCCCGTCAATACAGTTACGTCAAGAGCTTCCTGAGCAACCCATAACTTCGGTACGCATTCCCGCCTTCATAAAACTGCCCTGATGAAAATACTGGGTTCTGAAACGGCCTGTGCCGTTTAGCTTGCAGATCGGACATCGTCCGCAAAGCACGCACATCAGGTTTAAAAATACTTTCAATAATATTTGAAAGTTTAGAAACAATTAGCCACCTTTAGCGTATGGATTACAAGGAAGCAAAGCAGAAGTTTATCCAGGCGTGGGGCACCCTCGGTTCAAGCTGGGGTATAAACAGGGCCATGGCTCAGATCCATGCATTGCTGCTCGTATCCACTGAACCTGTATCCGCTGAAGAAATCATGGAAGAATTGCAGATGTCGCGCGGAAGTGTCAACATGAACCTGCGGGCTTTGATCGATTGGGGGATCGTCAGACGGGAACACCGGGCGGGAGAGAGGCGCGAGTTCTTCAGCGCGGGAAAAGACATCTGGGAACTGGCCAAGCAAGTTTCCAAAGAAAGAAGGCGCAGGGAGATCGAACCAGTCCTCAAGGTGCTCAGCGAAGTACAGTCTGTCTCAGGAGACAACCGCAAGGCGGTGGCTGAATTCAAGAAGGTCACGGGCGACCTCTATGACTTTACCAACAAGGTCGATGGAATGATCGAGACCTTCACAAAATCAGACCAAACGTGGTTCTACAAACTGCTGATGAAGCTCTGATTTTTTTTTGGTTCTAAGTTTCACATATTATTGAATGTTTTGAAAGTCTTGAACAAACATCAAAAACCCACTATTATGAAAACACTTAAAGAACACACACTCATCTACGACGAGGAATGTCCCATGTGCAGCATGTATTCGGCTGCGCTCGTCAAAAGCGGGATGATGGATTCCAAAGGCAATCAAGGCTACAACAAGGTAGTCAGACAAGGTCTCCCGAATGTGGACTGGCGCCGTGCGCGCAACGAGATCGCGTTGATAAACCACAAAGACAATACCGTAACGTACGGCGCGAAAAGTATTGTTGCCATCCTCGGCAATAACAGCCCCGCCATAAGGTGGTTGTTCCGGATCCCTTTGGTGCAGCACCTGGCTGAAAAACTTTATTTCGTTTTATCTTACAACCGAAAGGTCATATTGCCGGGCAAGAAATCCGTATCTCCGGACTTATGTATTCCTGAATTGAACTACCCATACCGGCTGGCTTACATCATTGCCACATGGTTGTTCACCTCTGTCGTGCTGGTATTTTACTCAGCACTCCTGAGCCCATTGATTCCCGAAACAAATTTCGCAAGGGAGTTTCTCATCGCCGGGTGTCCGATCATCTTCCAGGGTCTCCTGGTCGCTGCAATCCAGAAAAACAAGGTCATCCACTATCTCGGCAACATGATGACGATATCGTTTGCCGGAGCTATCCTGCTCGCATTGCCATTAAGTGTCTCCTCGTTAATCGACGACAAATTCTTTTACCTTGCGTGGTTTGTTTTGGTAGTTGGCCTCATGTTCATTGAACACATTCGCCGTGTAAAGGTCCTGGAGTTACCCTGGCAGGTTTCGGCGGGCTGGGTATTATATCGGGTAATCGTCCTATTGATAATAATTTGATGAGTTATGAAAAAAATAATAATAGCAGGGGGAACCGGTTTTTTGGGTAACTGTCTGAAAGACCACTACAAAGACACCGATACGAAAATCGTCATTCTCACCAGGAATGTAATGCCACGTGAAGAAAACATCGCATATGTACACTGGAATGGCAGGGATCAGGGCGCATGGTCTGAAGCACTTGAAGGCGCTGACGTTCTGATTAACCTTACCGGAAGATCGGTGGATTGCCGTTACAACAAAAAGAATAAAGCTGAAATCTATTCCTCACGACTCGACTCCACAACAGTCCTTGGCCTTGCTATTGCCCGATGCGAGAATCCTCCCAGGCTCTGGATCAATTCCAGCTCGGCGACAATCTATCGTCATTCCCTGGACAGGGATATGGATGAGTACACCG
>CBFGXV010000672.1:0-2305 GCA_965652755.1 uncultured Chryseosolibacter sp.
GGGGATAATACTCCTTGTGACGGTGATGGCTGGCAGTTACCCCGCTCTCTTCGTCTCCGGTTTGCAGCCTGCCAATGTGCTCAAAGGGAAGTTTGCGTTTGGGAAAAGCTCAAACGCCTTCCGCCAGTTCCTTACCGCGATCCAGTTTGTTGTAGCGGTGATGTTGCTCGCGGGGACGCTTATCGTCGTCAGGCAGATGGATCTGATGCGCAATTCAAAGCTCAACGAGACGGGCAGGCAAATTGTTTCGATCCGATACGGCGGTTTCAGCGGCGTGGCAGACGATCAAAGATATCTGTCTTATAAACAACTGGTGTTGCAGGATCCGCAGATCGAGGCAGTAACACTGGCGAATCATCTTCCACGACTGGATTTCTTCGGGCCGATCAGCATGCAAATGCAATTCCCGGAGCTGAGCGAGGACAAATACGATTGGTTTCAGCTGAATGGTGATTACGATTTTCCAAGGACGTTCAAGCTTAATATCATTGCGGGGCGCGACTTCGACGATAAGAACATCGGGGATTCCACCGCCATCCTGCTCAACGAGTCAGCCGTCAAAGCTTTGAAGCTGACACCGGAGACCGCGGTGGGAAAAACAGTGGTGCGTCCGGCACACGTGATGGGATACAGCCGGCCAGACACGACCCAGCTACCAGTTACAGGAATTGTGATTGGTGTGGTTGAGGATTTTCCCTATAAGAGCATGCATCAGCGTATTGATCCGTTGGCGATCTCACCGAAACCTCACTCTGACGACCGGATCATTCACGTGCGCCTGCCGGCCAGAGATATCGGCGAAAAGATCAACGCACTGGAAGCGAAGTGGAAGCAGGTCTTTCCCGATTTCGGCTTCAACTACTGGTTTGTCGACGACGAGTTCGGGAGGATGTACGAGAATGAAACCCAGGTAGCGCAGATCACGGAAAAGTTTTCCTTACTCGCTATCCTGATCACTTGCGTGGGACTCTATGGACTGGCTGCTTTTCTCTCCCAACAGCGGACAAAGGAAATCGGTATCCGGAAGACATTAGGCGCAAGTACCGCGCAGGTGATGACACTTCTATTAAGCATATTCGCGAAGCTTCTGTTTGTTGCATCGTTAATCGGATTGCCTGTGACCTATTACCTTTCAACACAATGGCTCTCCGGCTTTGCATACCAGGCAGATCTTTCTGCGTGGCTCTTCGGCGGCGCCATACTCACAATGGTGGCCATTACGTTACTAACCGTAGGGTTCGAAACAATGAAGGCATCGATGGCAAATCCCGTTGTAGCGCTGAAACATGAATAGGCTGGTGGAGATCGGCTGACAATTGAAAACGAAGTTGAAAATGGATAAAGTCAGCGGTCAGCAAAAAACCATTCGAACCTTGTTATTATAATAAGATCTTCTAGCTGCTTTGCAACGTTCGAAGGACTTCATGCGTCTTATCCTGAGTAACCCGCCCGTTTATGATACACAACTACACGAAAGTAGCGATTAGGAATCTTCTTCGCCAGAAGGGATTTTCGTTTATCAACATCTTTGGCCTTGCGCTTGGCATCAGCTGTACGGCGCTCATCGGCATGTGGGTGAATCACGAGCTGAGCTACGACCGGTTCCACAACGATTATGACCGCATCTACCGTATAACCGCGACCTTACCCGAGCTGAAAGTGCATGCCGCGGTATCCTCAGCGCCCATAGCCATCGCGATAAAAAACGAGATTCCCGAGGTTGAGGATGCCGTCCGTATCACCAGTCCTCATCGCGCCCTGATGCAGGTCGCCGATATCAGATTCGAAGAGCAGGGCGCCATATTCGCCGACTCAAATTTCTTCCGGATGTTCACGTTCCCTTTTCTCAAAGGTGATAGTGAACGCGCACTTATTAACCCGGAAGGCATCGTGATCACCGAGGAGATGGCTATGAAATATTTCGGCACGACCGACGTGCTTGAACGGACAATCCGGAAAAATAACAATGAAGATTTTACTGTAACGGGGGTTATTGCCAACGTACCGGATAACTCCCACCTCCAATTTGATTTTGTTCAACCCATGCGTTTTCTCGCGCGCACCAATAATGACCTCAAAAACAACGTCTGGGATAACTTCAACTACTTCACTTATCTTAAGCTGAACGACAAAGCGCAGCAATCAGGGTCAGCTATTGCAGACCTGGAGAAAAAGATGCAGGGGATATACAGGAAGAATGAGCCTGTTTTGAAAGTGGGATTCGTGCTGCAGCCTCTGGACAAGGTTCATCTCAACTCTAATTTTCTCGCTGATCTGGCCGGCCACGGCAATGCGCAGAATGTGT
>CBFGXV010000673.1:0-2300 GCA_965652755.1 uncultured Chryseosolibacter sp.
CCTGCGTTAATGCCTTAACACGCTGTGCAGCCTGCATGAGGCCTTTATCTGATTTATCTGCTATGATGGTGTGAGTTGCCCCGAAGTATTTCGCCATCTCCAACCGTTGAGGATTTACATCGACAGCAATGATCATACTTGCGCCGGATATGCGGGCCCCCTGGATCACATTCAGACCCACACCACCTGTACCCAGCACCGCCACGGAACTACCCGGTTTTACTTTCGCTGCGTTAACCACGGATCCATAACCCGTCATTACTCCACAACTTATTATACTCGCCGCTTTAAAGGACATTTTTGTCGAGTCATTTTTTACCACAGCCGAAGACTTCACCAAAGTGTATTCTGACAGGGTGCCCAGATTGAAAGAACGCTCGACGGATCTTCCCTTCCAGGTAGTACCTGAGAGATCCGCATGACCTGGTGTATGCCCGTTGCCTCCCGCAACTACGGGCGAATTATTTTCGCAAATGTGCTGATTTCCTTCCAGACACTGAAAGCAATGACCACATGGCGTAGCCCAGTTTAAAATTACAGAATCACCGGGAAGAATACCTTTGACTGCGTCGCCTGTTTGTACCACAACCCCCGACCCCTCGTGTCCAAGCACAAACGTTTTGCCCCATCGAAGTGAATCGAAATCAGTGTGGCAGAGACCCGCTGCCTTCATTTTTATAATTACCTCATCAGCTTTAGGTTCGTTTACCTTTATCTGGTCAATGATGAAGCCTCCGTCGCCATCAGCCAGCGCTGCCTTACAAATAAATGACATTGAATTATTTTGGTTTTATGCCTTGTGCAAATATCGCAGAAGACTTTCAATAAAAAACACTACACGCCCGTCACAGCAACCTTTATATACAGCTCCAAATCGAGTAGGAAGATAGGGATTAGTTCCGTGTCTATCCTCTCATACCATCGTACGCACCGTTCGGTATACGGCGGTTCGTTATTTAGAACTCTGACCGTTCGGAGCGAAGATTTGCCGCCGCCGGCTTCCTTCAGATTCCACCTCGCGATGGACACACTTGGCTTGGCAATGGTTGGCAACTACATGCCCCATGGTGGGCTTTCACCACCGAGCTATCCGCCATTCACGGCGCAGAAACAAAACAACCACCAGTCTGATGGACTGATGGTTGTTTGAAATTTTCGGTTGTTGCCTGATCAGGGCTGGGCTGTGATAAATTTATTCTGCGTTTTATCTTGCAGTCTTTCCTGTAACCATTCATAGGTCTTTTCGCGCATCGCGGGAGAATACCTGCTGAAATCATCGGGCGTGGAGAGCTGAAGATTATCGGGAGCGCCATACAGACTGTAAATATTCCGGGCTTTTTCCACCGCGAGGGTGACATCGGGAAGAACCGCATCCTTGTCCATCGTTGGTGCGATCACCAATATCGGTCGCGGAGCTATAGAAGCGATGATCTCATGAAAGTCGTATGGAGTTCGCCCTTCGTTGCCGACAAAGAATCCCAGTCGCGGCAATAGACCATGCAGATGTGAATAGGCGCGGATACCTTCGATCCCTTTATCCGGTGTGCTTAAACGCATCGGCGAGAATCCGGCAACAGAAACAACACCCGCGATCCGTTCGTCAAGGGCTGCACCATACAACGCCACGGTGGCTCCCAGCGAATATCCGGCCGCATAGATCCTGGTGCTATCGACAAACTCAAGGTTGGAGAGGGCATCAACGGCTCCTCTCAGGTCGACGACCATCTTGCCCATCTTCGACCAGTGCGGATAACGGTTGTAAAAACGGGACCCTTCCTCGATGCGGTGCCCGAATCCGAGCATGTCATAGGCGAAAACAGCAAAACCTTTATCTACAAAAGACTGCAGCAAAGACTCGACCTCGTGATAGGAATTAAAACCTTTGGAATAATCGTATTCGTGCAGATAGATAACTACCGGGAGGTTGTTGCCTTTCAAGTCGCCGTTATTGTCGCTCGGATAATACAAGTATCCGAATAACTGGTCTCCGAAGCCATTGTAAGGGCTGACGGGCATCCTTCCCATCGTTTCCGTTGCGACCGGGCGTTGGAGGAAGGATCCGACGCTGTGTTCGTCGACTCGCCCGTTCCTGGTAAATACCCGGGGACCCGGGTTGACCACACCCGATGGCTCATCGCCCAAGCCCCACTGAATGTTCTTCCTGATCGCTGCTCTCTTTTTCTCCCAGTCTCCAACGGATGTGATCTTGTTGCCCTGGGCATCCTCGTCGAGGCCATCAAGACCTGTGGCCGGATAATTCCGGGGATCTAACTTCTCACCGCTCAGCGCAGTCCATTCAT
>CBFGXV010000674.1:0-2298 GCA_965652755.1 uncultured Chryseosolibacter sp.
CAATTGACAGGTCGGTCGCAAGACTCGACGGCAAGGTGCAATACGTGCTGGCCGCGGGCAATCACGACTTCGGTTATAATAGCATCGAAAACAGGCACACCAATTACGACAAATACATCACCGCGGACCGCAACATGTTAAACGAAAAAATGCTCCGGGAGTATTTCTATAACCAGGAAGGCATGCCGACGTTGGCAAACGCGGTGTTTGAGTTTAGAGACCCCTCGGGCATCCCATATCTCTTCCTCAACATGGAGTTTGCACCAAGACACGAAGTTTTGGAATGGGCTGCCAAAACGATCGGTCAATCAAAATACAAAGATCATCGCGTTGTCGTACTTACCCATTCGTACATGAATTCAAAGAATGAAAGGATCGCGCGTGAAAATTATCCGATCATAAACGGCAACTACGGCGCGGCGATGTGGGATAAGCTGATCAACCCGTCATCAAACATTGTAATGGTTGTGGCGGGCCACATTGGTGCACCTGATGATGCTAAAGCGCATATTGCTTTCAAGCAGGAAAAGAAAGCCGATGGCGGCCTGGTTACGCAAATGGTTTTTAACGCGCAGGCGCTGGGTGGGGGATGGCACGGCAATGGCGGTGACGGTTGGCTTCGATACCTTGAGTTCATGCCTGACGGCGTTACTGTAAAGGTGAAAACATTTTCTCCTTTGTTCGCAATTTCCCCCTCAACCAGGCATCTCGCCTGGAGAAGAGATGCAACGGATGAATTCTCCTTTAAATTAAAATAGCATGTGAGATAATTACACGGAGAATCCTGTCTCGGATAATTCAGTTGCTTCTACCGGTGGTGGCGCTGTGAGGCTGCGAGCCCCTGGTTCGCTTGCCATCCATTTATACCCGCAAATCATACAGCCATCACATTAAAGTTAAGAAATCGCTCGCTGCACCGTTGGATTGTTGAAAATCATCGCTATTTTACGGGTACGTTACCGGAAAATTATCCCGATGTGCCCTGATAAAATTTGTGATTCGCAACACGGAGTAAAATCGATGTGCGAGCGTATTTTGATCCTTGATTCAGAAGATCACCCGGTTGGCGCCACGCAGAATTGTACTGAGGAGTACAAAGGCGCAGCGTTGAGCGATGAGGACACAGAGAAGGAGCGGCGGCTTTTTTTTTATTTAATCTCCGGTAACGTGCACGAACACTACAGCGAAAAATCCACTTGAACAAATAAATGCCTATGAGAAAGTTTACCCTAATGATCAGTCTGAGCTTGCTGATCGCAATTCTAAGTTGCTCTGTCTCCCTCGCGCAGGGGACCGGGACAATGATTTCCGGACGCGTTGCTGACCAACTGACCGGGGCCGGTATGCCCGGCGTCAATGTGCTGGTGAAGGGAACCACCATCGGGACTGTAACGGATGTCAATGGTAATTACAGCATCCAGGTTGAGGATCAGAATTCTGTGCTCGTCTTTTCATTCATCGGATATACGTCACAGGAAGTATCCATCAACGGCAACAGTACCATTGATGTGTCGCTGACGGAGGATGTACAGAATCTCAGTGAGGTCGTCGTCGTAGGTTATGGTACCAAGCAACGCAGATCTGTCACATCTTCAATCTCGAAAATTGAGAATACAAACTTAAGCCAGGTCCCAAATGCCAGAGTGGAAAATACCCTCGCTGGCCGTATGGCCGGGGTTCAGGTTACCAATACAAGGAACAGGCCGGGTGAAGCTCCGGAGATCCGCGTTCGCGGTTTTGGATCGATCAGCGCCGGAAATGATCCGCTTGTCGTCATCGACGGATTTCCGGGCGGCAGTCTCGCACAGCTTAATATGAATGATATCGAATCTATTGAAGTGCTGAAAGATGCATCGTCTACTGCGATCTACGGATCGCGCGGCGCGGGTGGTGTGATCATGGTCACCACAAAAAGAGGAACCAGCGGAAAAACGGAGCTGAAGATGAATCATTTCGTCGGTTTCTCGAAAGCGATGGCGCATGACGACTG
Source organism: uncultured Chryseosolibacter sp. (assembly GCA_965652755.1). Lineage (GTDB taxonomy): Bacteria > Bacteroidota > Bacteroidia > Cytophagales > Cyclobacteriaceae > Chryseosolibacter. The sequence continues at coordinate 1,991 of CBFGXV010000674.1, forward strand.
GATACAGGGAGAAGAGTGGTACAACTACCTGGTAAAATATCAGAATCGCGAATATGCGTGGGTGGGAGGCGATACTTCGCTGCCGATGTTCGGCGATCCTGCGCGTCCCGCAACCTACCGCGTGAATCCGTTAACATATGAGCTGCCCCAAACCATCTGGCAGGATGAGGTCCTTCAGACAGCCCCCATACAGAGCTACAATCTTTCTTTGAGTGGTGGCAGTGATAAATCACGCTTCTATGTATCCGGTACCTTCGTTGATGAAAAAGGCACGCTTAAAACTGCTTGGTACAAACAGTACCTTGTCC
>CBFGXV010000675.1:0-2290 GCA_965652755.1 uncultured Chryseosolibacter sp.
CGTGTGGGCGTAAAGGCTGTAATCAGTCCTTCAACTGCCCCGTTATCACGCGATCATACGTGATAAAATCCGTATTGACCGGCTCAAGGCCATTCTGACGCAGAAGCATGGCAATCTGTGCGCGGTGATAGGAGGAATGATTCACCAGATGGATCATCACCATTTCAACATTGTTGGTATAGGGATCGCCCGTGTAATTCCGGTACGTCATTTCACGATTGAAATCATCGGTAGTTTCAATAAAGGCCAGCCATTCAGTCCCGGCTCTTTCCGCCATGTCGGCGAGCCGAGCAAGCTCATACTTCCCCCAGAGTTTAACATCGGCGGGTGGTAGTCCCTTGATCCGGTGCAGCCAAAGAAACTGGGCGGCGACAATATGGCCCATGAGCGAAAGAATTTTTTCGTCAGATACCTGTTGTCGCAGGAGCGCATTGAGAACGCGTTTGTTCGCCCACGCATTGTACTGATAAAGTTTGAGGAAATACCTTTTCATGGGCGGCAAGGTAGCATTGAAAAATCTTTTTTTAAAGATAGCGACGGCGGTAATTGCGTAGCTGTAAAAAGAGGCGGACCGCATCTTTTGCGAACCCAAAATCAACCCTGCGTTCCATATGTGTAAAATGATTCTCCGGTAAGGAATATTTTCCTAACTTAAACGACTATTCAGAGTTTTTTTCTATGAGATCTTTCACTAAGTATTGGTATATCGTCCCCGTCGTGTTGTTATGTCTGATAGCGGCCTTTTACTTCACACGGACTTCCGCGCCTGCCGCTACCGTTCAGAGAATTCCCGACGTGGTCGACTTTAATTTTCATATCCGACCAATCCTTTCTGACCGCTGCTTTAAATGCCATGGCCCGGATGCGAATCAACGAAAGGCAAATCTCCGGCTTGACACGGAAGCCGGCCTTTATCAGGCTCTGAAAGAAGATCCGAATGCGCATGTGATCGTCAATGGAGATCCCGAACACTCAGAGATGTTTCAACGGCTGATATCGGAGGACACCTCCATCGTCATGCCGCCGCCGTATTCAAATCTTACCGTTACGGAATATGAAAAAGATCTGATTGAAAAGTGGATCGAACAGGGAGCAAAATATCAAAAGCACTGGGCATTCATCAGTCCGGAGAAAAAACCGGTTCCCGATGTCGAGGATGAGTGGGTGGCGAATGACATCGACCGTTTTATTGCCGCAAAGCTGGAGGAAGTGAACCTTGAACCGAACGGGATCGCCGATAAGGCAAGGCTTTTGAAACGCGTCAGTTTTGACCTGACGGGCTTGCCGCCATCTGTCGATCTCCAGGAACGCTTTGCGAACAGTGACGCTGAAGATGCCTATGAAAACATTGTCGATGAGTTGCTTGCAAGCAAACATTATGGCGAAAAGATGGCGGTCTATTGGCTTGATGTCGCACGATACGCGGACTCGCATGGTTATCAGGATGATGGTCTTCGCACCATGTGGCCCTGGAGAGACTGGGTGATCCATGCATTCAACCAGAATTATTCTTACGACAAGTTCCTAACCTGGCAGCTCGCGGGGGATCTGCTTCCCAACCCGAGTAAGGAGATGTTGCTCGCCACGGGCTTTAACAGGAATCATAAGATCACACAGGAGGGCGGCGTCATCGATGAGGAGTATCGCATCGAATATGTCACTGACCGGACTAATACATTTGGCAAAGCTTTCCTTGCGCTCACGCTGGAATGCGCGAAATGCCATGATCACAAGTATGATCCCATATCCCAGAAGGATTATTTCAGAACATTCGCATTTTTTAACCAGGTCCCTGAGAAAGGATTGCTCGGCGATATTCAGCTTGCCTCACTCGCAGATCCGCCGCGCATCACCATCACTACGGATGACGTCAATAACATCCTGAGCTTTATCAACAAGAAGGAAAAAGATCCGGTTCAGGTGATGGTGATGAAGGACAGTTCCGTTGTGAGACCCACGTATGTCCTGATACGGGGAGCGTACGACGTGCATGGCGAACAGGTTGGGTTCCAGGTACCAGAGGAAGTTTATCCTTTCGACACCACGCGCTATCCGAAGAACCGGCTGGGACTGGCGCAATGGCTCACAGATAAGAAACATCCGCTGACGGCGCGGGTGTTCGTCAATCGTGTATGGCAGGAATTTTTCGGACGAGGAATCGTTAAGTCTTCAGGTGATTTTGGAATGCAGGGAGATCTGCCAACGCACCCCGAATTGTTAGACTGGCTGGCGGTGGACTTCATGGAACATAATTGGGATATTAAACGACTTATCCGGCAATTCGTTCTAT
>CBFGXV010000676.1:0-2288 GCA_965652755.1 uncultured Chryseosolibacter sp.
TTGGGATCGGATCAATCGGAAAAGGCCTTGTTTACCAGGTTAACACCACCCCAGGCATGAAGCCCGTGGCAATTGCCGACATTCACATGAACAAGGCCATTGACTGCGCAAAATGGCTCAAGCTGGATTACGAGATCGTCAACAACCTCGATGAACTTAATTATGCAATCCAAAGTGGAAGGGTGGCAGTTACAGACCGGGGTGACCTGATTGCCTCGAGCGGACTTGTTCACGTTCTGATCGAGTCTTCCAATGCAGTCCTGGAAGGCGCGCTTCACGCACTAAAGGCCATCGGGAATCATCAGCATGTGGTAATGATGAACTTTGAGGCAGAAATGATGTACGGCCCCGTCCTTCTTCACGCCGCCCAGGAAGAAGGCGTTGTTTATACATGCGCGGACGGCGACCAGCCGACGGTGATAAAAAGGATGATCGACGAGATACAACTGTGGGGTCTCGATATCGTCATGGCGGGAAATATCAAGAACTATCTCGATCGTTATACGGATCCGGTCAGGATCGCGCCTGAGGCGGACAAAAGGAGCCTTGACCACAAAATGTGTTCGTCGTACACTGACGGAACAAAACTTTGTGTTGAGATGGCTGTGCTGGCGAATGCGATTAACGGCAAGACAGCCGTACCCGGAATGTTCGGACACCGGATGAAGCACGTAAACGAAATTTTCAACTATGTGAACTTCGATGAAGTATGGGATCGCAAACATCCGCTTGTCGATTACGTTCTGGGAAGCGAACCGAAGGGCGGAGTGTTCGTTGTCGCCCACACGGCCGACAAATTTCAACAATACACTTTCAACTGGTTCCCCCCTGATGTCGGACCGGGACCGTTCTATGTGTTCTCAAGACCATATCACCTGGGTCACATCGAAGCGATGGCCTGCGTTGCGGAAGCATACCTCGACGGAACAGCAAGACTGCAACCCATCTACGGCATGAGAACCAACGTTCACACGTATGCCAAACGCGCACTGAAGGCAGGTGAGAGACTTGATGGAATGGGCGGGTTCAACAGCTACGGACTCATTGAGAACCTCAGCGACAACGAAAGCAAACCCGGCTTGCCCATCCTGCTGAATGAAAATCTCGTCGTGAAACGCGATATCGCGAAAGATGAAAGAATTGCTCTCGAGGATGTAAGTTTCGACCCTCGCGATAAAGCATTTCAACTTTATTTTGAAGCCCTTGGGAAGAACGCAATTGCGGGGCTTATGAAACTCAATCGTCAAAAAACTGATTTTGAACTCGCATGAACACAGCATCTAAACCCCTGGTAACTGTAGTAATCGCAACCTACAACAGAGCGGACACATTAAAGTACGCCATTGAAAGCGTGTTGTGGCAGACATACAAAAACCTTGAGTTATGGGTGATCGGAGACTGTTGTACAGATCACACTGAATCGATCGTGCGCTCGTTCGGTCACGATACCCGCGTAAACTGGTATAACATGCCTCACAACTCAGGCTACCAGAGCAAACCCAACAATGAGGGTATACGCAGGTCAAAGGGTGAGTACATTGCCTACCTGAACCACGACGACATTTGGTTGCCCAATCACCTGGAAGATCATGTGCGACATCTTCAATCGACGGACGCTGACATTTCATTTTCCGTTATCCAGTGGGTTTATTCGAACACCAACTCGAGACCGGATATACCGCTTCTTCCAAATTTGCCGATTCCACCGGAGGCCACGGCAGTCGTTCACAAAAAGTCGATCGTAAACAAGATCGGATACTGGAAGAATATCAACGAGACCTATTCGTATCCCCGCGTTGATTTTTTCAGGCAGGCGCAGTTTGCAAACATGAAGTTTGAGCTCGTCCCGTCACTAACCGGATTAAAATTCCTTTGGGATGAAAAGAATTATCACGATGTCGGCCCTCATCCGAGGTACATGGAGCGGTTAAGAACGGAGACGGACTATGCTGCAAAAGAACTGACCGCAATGCTGATCCACGCCGAGCGCGCGTTATATTCGTGGCCGAAAGGCCAGAGGCTGTCGTATCTGTTGTTCAATCCCATTCGCACATTAATGTTGAAATTGAGGATCGATCCGGCGTCGCTTCGTTTCTGGCACCGGAAAGGAACGCAGATCAGAACCTGGAGAAGAAAACACAAGCTTGCGAATATTGACGAAAAAAAATTCGTCGGCGGGGCTATTCCCCTAAATAAATCGGCAACTATTCAAAATTGATTTTCCCTCAGTTTGTACATATGGAGACGCCCTGCAAGGCGTCTTCTGTTTTTTTGAGCGATGACACTTT
>CBFGXV010000677.1:0-2274 GCA_965652755.1 uncultured Chryseosolibacter sp.
GAAGCTGTGGCTCATCGGCGGGCAGGGAAGTTCTGACATCTGGAATTCACCCGACGGGAAGGTATGGACCAAAGTGGCGGACGAATCTCCCTGGCAAGACCGTTACGATTACGGGGCGATTGCTTTTGACAACCTGCTTTGGGTGTTCGCCGGTCGGGAGCGCAATCCGCGCAACGCGTATAACGATGTTTGGTTTTCACCAGACGGTCAGCATTGGATCCGGCAGACAAACGAAGCGCCCTGGACGCGCCGGAGCGGAAACTTCAGCGTAGTATTCGACAGCAAGCTTTTCCTGTACGGAGGCAAACACACCGGTCACCCGGATGGTTTCTCGGGCGATATCTGGACGATGCAACGAGACGGCCAGAACGAATAACAAGAAATAAAGCTGACCTTGGAAAATCCCTTGCTGATCACTTGATGACTGACTGGTTTACCGGTTCACCAACTTCCTTTCCTCCAACATACACCGCAAAGATCTTCCGCATATTCCGGAAATTCTGTAGTGGATCTGCATTGAGAATAACAAAGTCTGCCCAATGTCCCTTAGACAACGTGCCGAGGTCTTTTAACCCCATGTATTCAGCCGCATCTTTCGTCGCGGATACAATGATCTGCATCGGTGACAGTCCCGCATCCTGCATCAGCTCCATTTCCATGTGCTCGAAGTACCCCATAAAACGCGTTGGCACTCCGCTGTCTGTGCCGAAGACGATAGGCACGCCCGCATCTGCAAGTGTTTTCAAGTTTGCCATGGCCTGTGGCAACTGCCGTCGGTAAACTTGTGCGTTCCTGTTATTTTTTACCTGCTGCTGGCGGAGCGGGTCTTTCAACGGTTCGATGGTTGCCGCATCGTACACCGCTGTAAAAAAAGGATCCCGGAAGAAATGTGCCGTATCGCCGTACACAAAAGTTGATACCTCGCGTGTGAGCGTAGGGCAATAAGGAACATTTTTCTCTTTGATCAGCTGAATAAATGCTTCATCAACAGGTAAGTCGCGCACGCTGTGTGCGATCATGTCAGACCCCGCTGCCAGCAACTTGCGGGCATCTTCCAGATAGTACATGTGGGTGGCTACCTTGTATCCGAGCTCGTGCGATCGGTTAATGACCGCCCGGTAAATGTCCTCTGACATCTTTTGAGCCGAACCAAGATTATCATCCACCCTGATCTTCATAAAATCCACTCCCATGAGATGGTTGCTATCGATCACTGCGAGCGCTTCTTCAGGCGTGGATCCAGTTATTACCTGCCCTGCAATGAAAAGACGTGCGCGTCCTGACACTGTGCTGTCATTCAAATGCCGGAACGGAACTCCTTCCTTTTTGTCATCGCCGAGACTCACCACGGTTGTTATGCCATACCGCGCATAGATCCTGAGATTATCAACCACATTTTCCGGAGAATAATGACCACCCTCAATACCTTTGGTGTTGCCAATATGTCCATGAGCATTGATGAATCCCGGTATGATGGTTTTGCCCGAGACATTGTTGACGATGGCTCCTTCCGGTATGTCTATATCGGCACGCGGGCCTAACGCGGCAACGCGCCCATTGTGGATAAGCAATACACCATCGCGGATTGGTTCTCCACCGCGCCCATCGATGATGTGCGCACCGGAAAAAGCAGTAAACGCGGATTTTGTATTATCAGTGCTTCTGCAGCTGCCTATGAACAGCGCCAGAACAAAAAGAATGGTTACACCTGGTTTCATTCCATGAATGTAGCAAGTTTCATTTTCTTTCACTAGACCGATTAGCCTTGCCCGGGTAGGGATCGATTGAGATCCTGGATTGCCGGGATCGCTGCGCGAGCAATGCGCATAACAACACAGATGGTGAATTCGGGAACCATCCGTATAAAAAAGAATTGATGAGCAGATTGTTGAAGTTCCTCTGCTCTCGCGCATACACGCAGAGCTTTTCCTCAACAACCGGGATTGTGGAGTATTCATCCGCTGCTGCATGAGGAATCCGCTGCTTTTCCTTGTCGATCATCCACCCCGCAGGGTAAAAATCATTCCATGGCATGGCCCGGGGGAAGATTAACCCGGCTTGAGTAAATGCGTCACGGAAAAAATCAGGGTCGGTAACGAACGGGACAGCTATACGCAAGAGCCGACATACAGGGACGAATGAAGAAGAGTAGAATAAGAAGCGCGATAGCGGCATACATAACAGCTGTACAGGCCGCGATGATTGCTAGTGGTCTTATGCCGTAAAAAAAAACGCGTATTCCACTGCCCGCGCGAATTGCGGCCTTTAACTTTT
>CBFGXV010000678.1:0-2270 GCA_965652755.1 uncultured Chryseosolibacter sp.
TCATTGTAGCCATCACGGTTCCCCACCTATTTTTTTGCATCAATAGCCATGCTGCGAGAATCGTGTTTGGTATCACGAGCGTTAAATCCAGCGCCATGATAAGTTGTGGAATTTCTGGTGGGGCGCCAGAAACGGTAAATCGCCACCACTGCGATAGCTCTACAACCGCCAATGGAAAGGCGACAAGAAGTAGAAACGCGCTTATGAACTTGCGGGGCCCGGACCTCAAATGCAGTTTGCTCACCGGATGGCCGATGACTTCCCCGAGGCCGAGCAGAAGTGCGTATAGCGACAGCGTGAAAAGGGCTGCGTAGATCGGGAAGAACCAGTTAAACGCTGCGCCGAACAAATAGAAAGCATAGTTATAAAACATAAAAAGCAACAAGCCCAGCCAAACCATTTGCCCGCTCACTTTCCCGCGCCTGTAATAATGGAATGAAACGAGGAGTGCTGGTGTGAGCAGCGCCGTCACTGCATCATTTGCCCGCCAGGCGGCTGTGTAGAACGAATTGTCGCGGTAAAGATCCGGTATGAGAAGTCCGCCGAAGGTTGATATACCCGCCAACGCGGCAATGAGCAGGGTTAAGCGCTTAAGGATTCGGGACACGTTCTTATAAGTTTCTTTAAAGCTGCGGTCAAAGGGGATGTGGTCACATGATGTCCATCAGGCTCATCGCTGATTTTTTTCAGATTTGTCCGAAAAACATTTCGTGAAGCGGTCAGTACGCGTTACCTGACCCTGGTCAGCATAACTACTGACCCGCACACATGCTGGCAAGCAATAATCTCATAGTTGCAAGACGGAAGTCATTTATAGCCACAGATATTTTTGATAACATTCGGTCAGAATTCAGGAAAAACATTTACGATCATGGCTACCTATTTTTCAACAAAACTAAAAATGCCCTTCGATGTGGCGACGCGACGGTTAAAACAGAGCCTGCATCGTCAGGGGTTTAGCGCGATCACCACCATCGATGTGAAAGACACGTTGAAACGCAAGCTCGACATTGCATTCAGGAAATACACGATACTTGCCGTGTGCGACCCGGAAATTGCGTACAGAGTAATCTCACTCGAATCACACCTCGGGCTCATGGCGACTTGTAACGTTGTAGTCCAGGAACACGAAAATGGCGAAGTCGAAGTGTCTGCAACCAACCCCTTGCTCACTATGGAGAAGGAGGCGTTTACACCCCAGATTGCCGGGATCGCAAGAGAAATAAGCAACCGTCTGGGAAACGCAATTGATAATCTTCACGCGATTCAGATTGAATCGCCACATCCGGAATTGCCGCGATGGTTTTCCCGGCCTCACGGACAGCACCCCAGGAAAAAAATTCAAACGCGATGGAAAAATACGATCCTGGGATGAAAAAAATCAATTCTCAGACAGGTGATTAGCGGGTTCGAAGGTGATCTCTACCTCCGTACCCCTGCCTGGCTCGCTTTGAAGCTTGATCTGACCATGAAGCATCTCCACATAATGTTTCATGATGTTCAATCCGAGGCCCGTGCCCTGCACTGTGCAGGCGTTGGACGCGCGATAGAATCTCTTGAACAAATGTTTTTGATCTTCCAACGGGATGCCTATCCCGCTGTCCTTCACCAGCAAACGAAGCCCTTCATCAACTGCAGACTTTACAAAGATGGGAGAGTTTTCCGGAGAATACTTGATCGCGTTGGACACCAGGTTAGTGACGATGTTTCCTAACAGCACCGGATCCGTTTCGACAAACTCTTCACCTGTATGGGAATAAACGATGGATTGCCCTGGCTTCATCACCGCTCCTAGGTCGTGGCAGGCGCCTTCCAGCGATTGCTTCAGATTAACGCGTTCAACGTGAGGAACGACCTTCCGCTCCTCGATCTTCGTAATAGAAAGAAAATCGTCGAGAATGGAGGTGATATTATTGACGGACGATCTTATCCGGCCGATATGTTTTTCAATTTTAGTTTTATCACCACCAGTTGCATATTTCTCAAGCAAGAATGTCGAAGAGAGTATCGTCGTAAGCGGTGTGCGAAATTCGTGTGAGGCCAGCGTTACAAAATTTGACTTCATCTTGTTTAGCTCGATCTCACTGGCCAGCGAGTCCTGCAACTTTCTCTGCGCCTGTGTCAGATCGAATTCTGCCTTAACCCGCTTATTAAAATTGTATCGCACGGAGAAAAACGTCGCGCCCATCAGGATCGTTATGCCAGCAGTCAGCTGAAGGAACGTATTGCGAAACGCCTTATTACTGGCTTCATGCGCCCTTCGCTGTACA
>CBFGXV010000679.1:0-2268 GCA_965652755.1 uncultured Chryseosolibacter sp.
TCCAATGCATCGCTAGCAGTTTGTGCAGAGACTCCCACACCGGCCAACACGCAAATCAACAAAATGGTGGTACGCTTCATAATAATTTCAAATAAGGTTTATTAAGCCTGCAAAGTAAGTGCAATCCAAAATGCTAATCAAGCCAAATGGACTTAGTGTATGTTTTAATCGGTACTTTGAGAAAATGACCGATAAGACACTTTAATTTTATTTAAGCGGCGGTAGAGTGCGACAGACGTGTTCGCAGCCGCCACTTTACAGATCAAAAATAATCAAAATCGACGAACGCTGTGAGCCGGAAGCATGTTAAGTTTTCTTTTTAAAGACAAGCTCCCCGCCCTGAACCTGGATGATCCTGTTGAACAATTCCTTCAGATAATGATACTCATTTGAAGAGAACACCGTCTTCCGGATTGATATCGAGTTGTTGATGGAAAGTTTATTCTCACCTTTCCCAACCGCCTCAAATAGAAAACGCCCTCCTCCGTTGGGTAAAGAAAGTCCGACCTTTTCAGGTACGTTTGCAATTTCAAAATCAGCTGGATACTCAAGATTAAACACGATCGTTCGCTCAATAGGGGTTGCAAAATCCACCGGATAAAGTCGCTCTCTCGATTTGAATGGATTCTCCGACCACTTGTCAAAAAAGAACGGATTAAAGAGAAAATTGGAAACCTCCGGATCAAAAGCCCGCAGCGTAATCGCGAGCTTGCGCGTAACGGGTTTTTCAATATCATCAATGTTCTTTATTTCATATCCGTTGATCTCGATTGATCCCATGGCGCTTTTCAGTTCCCGGATATACTCATCCTGGGACGGGAACGAAACAATTTCTTCTCTCTTGTTCACGGCATCATATCCAAGGAAAGTAGTTTCCAGTGTCCCGGTCATCACACCCTCATCATTCAATACAAACGAATACAGCGACACCGTCTTACCTACATCGCTGGGCTTCAGATCCACCCAGTACGAGTTCTGCTCGCCGATGGCGCGTCCCTTCCCGTTGAGGCAGCGCTCCGGCAAAAGCCCGAAGGGATAAAATTTTTCAGTCGCGTCAGCCAGGTAGAACTTGTCTCCTATGTTCACTTTTGCAATGACGTAATTGAATTCACTGAGTACCGGATGAAGCTCGACAACAGTTCCATTCGACCTGGTCGAGAGGATGACAGGCTCTGCGTCCAGACCGGCATAACGCAACGCAGCCACAAGCGAAAGGTTGATATCCCCCACATTGCCCTTTCTCGCTTCAAAAGCTTTACTGATCCCGAATTCACTGTACTTTCCAAACGTGTCGTTCCACACAAACCAGTCCTTGATGAAATTGTATACCTTCCTGGCTTTTTCGAGTTCGGTTGATTCGCCTTCGATAAGTTTTTTCACTTCAACTCCGATATCTTTTCCGCGCTTCAGCTGCACGCCAAACCTGCTTTCCATACGTAACTCCTGCTCGGCATCCTTCCATTCCTTGGTGACCTTATCCACTCTGCCATCCGGATATTGTATTTGCGACAATTCGAACTGGATCGAGGAAATGAAATTCTTTTTCGCGGTCATGTAATCCTCTTCGACAAATGCGGGAATGTTTTTCATTCCAAGTTTCATCAGCGCGCAGTCGGCAGAGAAACCGCCTGAAAGCGGATCGCGACCTGAACCCAGACATGCCTTGACGATCGAGTTCTCATTTTTCGTCAACTTCAAAAAACCGCGCAGTGTGATATTATACTGATAGACACCGGGAATGCGCGCCCAATATTCGCTCTCCAGCTTTGGAATGGATGATTGAAATTCCCACGTACGGAAATTGTAAATAAAAGGAGATTCGAGCGTGTACAACAATTCGATGACAGAGCCGACCCGCACATTCGGGATGGCAAACTTTTTCACGCTCAGATATTTATGACGGTCTTCGGTGAAGACGTTCTTTTGCTGGACTATCTCTTCCTTTATCCGGCCGTCTTCAATGTTGAACGACGATGCCCTGACCTCAAGGATGCGTTCCTGGCGGTTTACGCCATCCTTGTCAAGCGCGATCTCGATGTCGGAATAATCAAGCCCGTTCTTGTTCAGGATCTTGATCCTGACATGGTAGGTGAAGATCAGGTTGTAGTTTTCGCCGTTGCTGATATATGCTTCTCCAAATTCCTTGAGCACAACAGCTCCGGCACTGGTGTCGGGAGCATACGCCGTCATCTCCAGGTCAGCTGCTGAAACACTCCCGTAAGAAAAGTCCTGTGCCTGCAGATCAATTTGACAGAGCAGGAACAGGAG
>CBFGXV010000680.1:0-2264 GCA_965652755.1 uncultured Chryseosolibacter sp.
CAAGCGCGGGAGCAGACGCACCTGCCCTCCTTTCATGATCAGAAAGAAAATGGTACAGGATGTTCTCGTTCACCCTTACCGTGATGGACGCGGCGATGATCCGCCCTTCATTCCTCACTACAAATAAAGGGTAAGCATCCGGAAGGCGGGCGATCGCTAAAGCCAATTTCTCCTCCGTAATGGAGACAGCGTAATGCTTCTGCTTCCTGCACGCAAGGATAAAGCGGTAGATGTCCGGCAACAGGAATCCATCGGCCCTCTGAAATTGCAACGATCCCTGATTGGATTGTTTCAGCTTACGTTTTTTCCTGGAATGCATCCCCACGGTAAAGGGTCTGTCGCTTACAGTTACCGTTGACGTCATGGCTTCAGATTCAACGCGATAACCCTTCGCCAATAAGACTGCCTCGAGCATGTCTGTCGAGGGTGCTGGCGCATAGCCGCGGGGGGGGTTTTTTAAGAGTATTACCAAGGCACCGCGGGCGGCGAGGTCTTGTTCTACAAAATCAACAAATTCCGACAGAACCTTAGCGGGAATGTGGGAGGTAAATTCGTAGGAGCCAAATGGTGCGAGCCGCGGACTGATTGCCCGGTTTTCTGACAGGTGGAAGTGAACGTGTCCATGAATCTCATTATCCTTGGACGCGAGGATGTAATAAGCACACCAGCCGGTAGCGGCGTCCAGCTCCCGATATTCGGCAGTATTAAACAATGCGGGAACGAAGGCGTATTTATGCGAGGCGGGAATACTTCCCTTTGCAAATGTAAACTCTCTATTCAACCGGGTTCCCGTTAACGTTTTGAATTCCGACAGCATTTATCGGCGGTTGTCAATCCTGCCAGGCAAACTTATGGGCAGACTTCAGGCCTTCAACTTCACCTTACTCCAGTTTTTTATCTGCCAAAAAACCTTTCCCGTCGTCAGGTGATTGCCTTGTTTGTCGTGAATGCGCACCTCGCAAGGGACCACGACGGCATCTTGCTGTTTCAGGGGAGTAAGGATATGCTCTTCAAACCACTGGTCCGATATGGAGAATTCCGCTGTAGCATCCATCTTTCCCTGATAGTGATAATCCATCTCCAGCCGCTTCATGATAAGCCTGTATTTTTTTGCGTCCAGACGCGAGACAAGAAGAAAGCCCGTGGTAAACTCCGATATCGTCGCCAGCGCACAGGCATGAAGGCCCCGGATATGGTTGAGGTTCCTTGTTCGGTAAGGCAGGATTGTTTTGATGTGGCCCGGTCCTATTTCAGTGATGGCAAACCCATGTGGACGGTTGAACGGAATCATGCTTCCCAGAGACCAGTTGAGCATGCTCAGGTACAAGCGCGAGTGCCTGGCCTTTTCAATTATCTTGGCAGGGTCAATCATAGTCGTTTATTTTGCCGGAAGTTATAAAATTGATGGCCGCACTCCTAAAATGGATATGGTCGTCATAAATCGAAAGCACATGAAAAACAAGATAGCTGTTTTTGGTGCCGGTCTTGTGGGCAAAGCGATCGCCACCGACCTGCCGCAAACCCTTGACGTCAGATCTGCCGACCTCAGAGAGGAGGCGCTGAGAACGCTGGAGCCTTTGGGTATCCGCACGCAGCAAATAGACATCGCAAACGGCGATGCATTAAAAACTTTTGTTGCGCCCTTCGACCTGGTGGTGGGCGCCGTGCCGGGGTTCATGGGATTTCAGACGGTACGCTCGGTCATCGAAGCAGGAAAAAATATGGTTGACATTTCCTTCTTTCCTGAAGATCCGTTTGCACTCGAAGAACTGGCCATCCGGAATCAGGTGACCGTCGTAACGGACTGTGGGGTCGCCCCCGGTATGGGTAACATCATCCTGGGTTACCATCACCGGACCATGAAAGTCCATTCGTACGAGTGTCTGGTCGGCGGCCTGCCAGTAGTGAGGGAGTGGCCCTATGAGTACAGGGCAGTGTTCTCTCCCATCGACGTTATCGAGGAATACACCCGCCCGGCGCGCTTTGTTCAAAACGGCGCGGTCGTAGTAAAGGAAGCCCTCTCCGACCCTGAGCTGATCAATTTTGAAAGCATTGGCACGCTTGAATCGTGGAATTCCGACGGCTTGCGATCTCTGATACGCACGATGCCCGACATCCCAAATATGATTGAGAAAACATTGCGTTATCCTGGTTGTATTGAGTACCTGCGTGTATTGCGCGAGTCGGGATTTTTTTCGTATGAACCTGTGGAGGTCAACGGGATTCAGGTCCGGCCAATAGACCTCACTGCCAAACTCTTGTTT
>CBFGXV010000681.1:0-2262 GCA_965652755.1 uncultured Chryseosolibacter sp.
CATCCCTTTGCACGTTGCTGTTGTTCTCCAGCGGGAAGAAGAACTGTCCGATATTGACAAAGTCATTTCTTCCACCTTCACCCTGTAGCATTACGTTGAAGTCGAAATTCTTATATGCACCATTAAAGGTGAACGCATAGGTGGTGATAGGAAGCGGTTGTCCAATCACCCGCCTGTCATAAGTAGCGTCCACGACGCCGTCAGGCGTTCCGTCGGGTCCGCTGATGTCTGCAAACCTGATGCTACCTGCATTCGCGAGGAATGCGAACGGCTGCGTGGGGTAATTTGCAACTTCATCGTCGCTCATGAAAAGACCATCGGAGACATAGCCATACGCGCTACCAATCGGATGTCCGACAAAAAGTCCCCTCGCGATGTCCCGTTGAAGTGTCGCCAATTCAACCACCTCGTTGTGCACAACTGAAAAGATAGCGGAAACCCCATAGGTGAAATCACTCACTCTGTTTCTGTACTTCAAGTCAAAATCCCAACCTCTGTTCTCAACCGTTCCTGCGTTAGTCGATGAAGGAGCAGCGCCTAACATGTCGGAGACAGAAACGTTGTAAAGGATATCGAACGTTGTCTTCTTGAAATAATCAGCACTAAGGCTCAGTTTGTCCTCGAACAAACCCAGGTCCACGCCCACGCCGGCGATCCTTGTAGTTTCCCATGTGATGTTCTTGTTCGGAATGGTAGTCACAGCCGCACCTGCTGACAACACACTGCCGAATGGATAGTTTACGCCGAGGGCCAGAAGGTCCTGGTAAGGATAATTTCCAATCGACTGGTTTCCTAGCTCACCCCACGATGCCCTAACCTTCATGTCGCTGACAAGCGGAACATCGGCGAAGAATCCTTCCTCAGAGATCCTCCATCCTGCGGAGAACGAAGGGAACAATCCCCAACGGTTGTCTTCAGGAAAACGGGACGAACCGTCATATCGGAAATTCGCTTCGAAAAGATACTTCTCGCGGAAATTGTAATTGAGTCTTCCAAAGTAAGAAGCCAGCGTGTTTCTTGACGCGCTACCTCCCTGCCTTCCACGCACCGTTGCGCCGGCGTCAATCTCGTAGATCTCATTATTCGGCAATGCATCTCTGAATGCGCTGAGGTTTTTCGCTTCGTATGCCTGACCTGATGTGCCGGCGAGTACATTGAAGGAGTGATCAGTTCCGAGTTTTCCATTGTACTCCAGGAATGATTGCAACGTCAGGGCACTGCTCTGATTCCATGAAACGTCCAGGCTGTTCAGCGTACTGGCATACGTGGGTGTAATGGGATAGGTAGCGACAAAAGCCTTTCTCTCCGACTGGTTATGCGTATATCCAAGCTGGCCGGTCAGCTTGAAGTTCTTGGAAATATCCCAGATCATGCTCGCATTGCTGTAAAGCCTCAAACCGCCGTTGTTAACAAATGATTTGCTGTTCAGATCGGCCTCCGGATGCAACGTTTCGTTCCTTCCCCAGAAACCATCGGGTGTCGGTCCGTGAATGGCGTTGGAATTCCGCATCGCTCCGCTGATGATACCGCCCACTCCGGCACCGCCGATGGACGTTGGCTCCGTGCTGGCGTCTTTTGTTCCGGCCAGCTTAGCGCTAAACTTAAGCTTTTCGTGCAACTTGGTGTCGAGGTTCATACGGATGGTGTATCGATCAGCGCTGTTCTTCTTGATAATACCCAGCTGTTCGTAGTAGCCCGCTGAAAACATATACTGCGTGGCTTCTGTGCCACCTCGCATGGAAATATCGTGCTTCGTCTCCATCCCTCGTCCCGAACCAAAGAGATAATCGATGTGATCGAAATTGGGAAAGTTCGGGTCAGTGCCGTCCTTGAACTTTTGAATGTCCGCATCGGAGTATCTTGGCTGCTGGCCCACATTCTGGTTCATCTCATTGACCACTTCTGCATATTCCCATGAATTGACCATGTCAGGGATCATTGTAGGCTCGTGGTTCGCAACGTAGACGTTGTAGTTAAACACCGGCTTTCCTGAAAAACCTTTCTTCGTTTCTACCAGAATAACACCATTGGCAGCCTTCGATCCAAAAATCGCCGCTGATGCGGCATCCTTCAGTATAGAAATACTCGCAATGTCATTAGGATTTACGTCATCGAGCGAACCTTCAATCATGTCGATCAAGACAAGCGGGCTGTTACCAGCACCACTAAATGTGCCGGGGCCCCTGATAGTAAGTGTTGCCGAGTTCCGGCCGGGGTTTCCCGATGCCTGCCTTACAGAGATACCACTCATTTGACCCTGCA
>CBFGXV010000682.1:0-2256 GCA_965652755.1 uncultured Chryseosolibacter sp.
CAGTACGTTGATGTTAAGGTAATTTTGAATGTAGGTCGCGTCATAGTCCTCGCTTTCGGAATACATCGTAAGGAACATCAGCGCGCTCGTCTGTTGCTTTTGCGTGATCACGCCGGACTGAATCACTTCTTGTGGCAATAACGGGTTCGCACGGGCCACGCGGTTCTGAACGTTGACTGCGGCGATATCCGGATTTACACCCTGGTGAAAGAATACGCGTATTTGGGCGCTGCCGTTATTACTCGCCGTCGAGGTTATATACGCCATCCCCTCGACGCCGTTGATCTGTTCCTCAATGGGAACGATGACGCTCTCAAGAACAGTCTGTGCATTGGCTCCCGGATAGTTTGCGAATACCTGTACCGTTGGCGGCGCTATATCGGGATATTGTGAAACCGGCAGGGTCATGAGGCCCAGGACGCCCAGTATTAGAACCATAATGGATATTACAGTGCTTAATACCGGACGATCGATGAATTTCTTCAGCATTACGAATCTTATTTAAATACAACTTTTAACGAATTGGCGATGCTGTCAAATGCAATGGGCTGCGGGGTGACGGGCGTATTGTCGCGGACTTTGCCGGTGCCCTGCGCGATGATCTTGTCTCCCGCGCTAATGCCGGAACGCACGACAATCAGATTATCGACACGGTCAGCCACTTCGATCGGTGTAGTGACGGCTACAGTGTCTCCCTGCAGGCGGTATACGTAAACAATTCCCTGTTGCTCAAACGTAGACGCTTCGGGGACAACAAGCACATCCTTGTATGTTTTAGGGATGCGGATGTTCCCGCTGTTCCCATTTGTCAGCAGGCGACCGGGATTCGGGAATGTGGCGCGGAAGCTGACAGTGCCTGTGCTCTTGTTCACTTGTCCGGTCACGGTCTCGATCTTTCCTTTGTGTTCATAGAGCTGACCATTCACAAGCTGAAGTTCGACCGCCGGAAAGTTGTTAATCTTTTCGGTCAGAGTTTTTCCGGAAGTGGTTTGCAAAAAGTCGAGGTAATCTCTTTCATTCATCGAGAAGTAAGCATACACGTCATCGATGTCAGATACTGTGCTTAACGGCGTCGGATCCCCCGGGCTCACGAGCGCTCCCTGGCGGAAGTTGATCCCCGCCACATATCCGTCGATCGGACTTTTGATCGTCGCGTACCCGATGCTCGCTGTGACGCTGTTATAATTAGCCTTTGCCTGCGCGAGCCTGGCTTCAGCGGTCTGCAATTGCACAGCGGAGATGATGCCTTTCTCCACAAGTGGTTTCAGCTTGTTCACCTCCACTTCTGCAGCGTTGACGTTGGCCTGTGCAGCGCCTGCCTCCTGCGTGAGCGCCTGTGTTTCGAGCTTGAACAGGGTCTGTCCTTTCCGCACCTTCTGACCCTCATCGACCAGCACTGCGGTGATATAACCAGGGACTTTCGCCCTGACCGCGCTGTTGACAGTTCCCTCGATACTCACAGGATACGACGAGTATCCCGTGACAGTCCGCTGTGGGACTTCGACAACTGGCAACGCCATGGGCCCGCGCGCCTGAGGTGCCTGTTTGTTATCGCTGCAGGATGCCAATAGCAGCAAAGTTGCAAAAAGAGCCGGGTAAACAATATTTTTCATTTGTGCGTATTTCGATTGAGTTTATTTCACGGGGGAACCGGTGATCCCATCCCATAGAATTTCGGTGATCCTGTTAAGGTCCTGCTTTGTGAGCGGGACTTTACCAAACAGGTGCAGTTTCGCGCTTGCGTTGATGCTCCCCATCAGCAGCACAAGAAGTATCTCTGGCTTGAGGGAACGTACAACCTTTTGCTTGATGCCCTCAGAGAGAAAATCGTATAGTTCGCCGCGGAAATGATTGGGATATTTATCGACGTTAAAAGGTGAGTTCACAAACTGCTCGAAAAAGATCAGAACGTTAGGCTCGTGTACGTAAAATTGATAGAGGCTGTTCCATACCCGGAAGAATTTATCCTTGTAGCGGTCGTCGCCTTTCAAAGCTGCGCTGATGACGGAGACAACCCGCTCGCGGTTGTATTGATATAAGGCGCAGATCAACTGCTCCTTACTTTCGAAATAATGGTAAATGGTTCCGGCAGCGACAGCAGCGTTCTTGGCCACGAGGCTCATCGAGGCGCCGTGAAATCCGTGATCCCGGATCAGGTCCAGCATGCTTTCAAAGATCGCCTGTTTCTTGTCGCCAATATCCAACATCGAGGTTAACTGGCGCAGTTTTCAGCTGGATCCGGAATTAAAAACGTCA